>NZ_JAGGLG010000010.1 GCF_017874315.1 Symbiobacterium terraclitae
TACGGTCGATACGTCTTCTTGCTCATGCTGAAGACATTGGACACCGAACCCTTTTGCTCCTACAGAACTGGCTTACTCAGACAGGCTCCTAGCCCTTTTGTACCGGCAAAATGACAAGAAAGGCTGATGAACGGTTCTCCAACCTCTTCCACGCGCCACGTACCGACGGCCGTCGGCCAGTTCGTTACGCTTATCACCAACTTTCAACAACTCACAGCGGGCAATCTGTCGGAATTGGTCCCCTCGCCTAAAATGAACCCCGTACCAAGCGAAAGGTGGGGATCGAGTGAACGGCAGTTACGAGATGCGCCTGGAGTCCATCGGCGGGCTCGGTGCCCACCTGGCCGGCCAGATCCTCGCGGAGGCCGCAGTGTTGGGCATGGGCCTGAACGGCGCCCACTTCTCCTCCTACGGATCCGAGAAGAAAGGCACCCCGGTCAAGTCTTATGTGCGCCTCTGCCCCGGGGACAGGGAGATCCGCACCACCAGCCCCGTCCGCGAGCCGGACCTGGTGGCGGTCTTCCACGAGGCCCTCCTGGCCGACCCCGGCGTCACCGCGGGCCTGAGGCCCGGCGCCACCCTCATCGTCAACACCACCGCCCCGGCCGCCGAGATTGCCGCCCGGGTGCCGGTGGGCGGGGTCAGGGTGATTGCCGTGGACGCCACCGGCGCCGCGGTGGCCGAGAAGACCCGCGTCAACACCGCCATGCTCGGCGCCGTCGCCCAGGCGGCGCCCGTCCTCGAGGCCGGCGCCGTGCGGCAGGCCATCCGCGACACCTTCCAGCGCAAGTACCCGCACCTGGTGGAGGCCAACCTGCGCACCTTCGACCGCTGTTTCCACCACTTCGACGAGTGCCTCTCGCCCGAGCCGGCCGACGCCGGCAGCCGTCCCGCGTCCGGACCCGTCGTCGGCTACCGCACCGCCCCGGCGGGCGGGATCCTGCCCACCCCGGGCAACACCATCGCCAAGAACATGGGCATCTCCCGCCAGGGCTTCCTGCCCGTGCTCCACCGGGAGCTCTGCGCCGACTGCGGCATCTGCGACCTGGTCTGCCCGGACTTCTGCCTGGTCTGGGAGCCCACCGGACGGACGGTGAACGGCTACCCCGGCGTGAGGCTGGTCGGCATCGACTACCAGTACTGCAAGGGCTGCCTCCACTGCGTCCAGGAGTGCCCCACCGGGGCGCTCACCAAGGAGCGGGAGATCGGCGACATCGCCGGACGCCTGCGGGTTCCCCTGTTCGGGTCCCGACCCGTGGCAGTGGCAGCGGAAGGGAGGTAGCGACGCCATGGCCATTCGCGCGCGTGATCTCGCCCGGGGTGCAGCGCAAGGCACCGCACGGCGCCGGCCCGCCCAGGTGGCCGGCTTCAAGTCCGGCAACGAGATGGCGGCCCTGGCGGCGAGCCAGATCAACTTCCACCTGATGGGCTATTACCCCATCACCCCCTCCACCGAGATCGCCGAGCTGCTCGACGAGATGAAGGCCGAGGGGCTGCACGACATCGCGATGGTGCCCGCGGACGGCGAACACGGCGCCGCCGGCATCTGCTACGGCGCCTCGGTGGGCGGCGGGCGGGTCTTCAACGCCACCTCGGCCAACGGCTACCTCTACGCCCTGGAGCAGATGCCGGTGCAGGCCGGCACCCGCATGCCCGCGGTGCTGGACCTGGTCACCCGCACCGTCTCGGGGCCGCTGGACATCCGGGGCGACCACTCCGACCTCTACTTCGCCCTCAACACAGGTTGGATCGTGCTGCTCGCCCGGGACCCCCAGGCGGTCTACGACATGAACATCATCGCCGTGCGCCTCAGCGAGCACCCCGACGTGCGGCTGCCGGTGATCGTCGCCTTCGACGGCTTCTTCACCAGCCACCAGAAGCGGCGGGTCTCGTTCTTCCCGGACCGGGAGCCGGTGCAGGCCTTCCTGGGGCCACGGCCGGACTTCCCCCACGCCCTGGATCCCCAGCGTCCCATCACCTTCGGCCCTTACATGAACGACCCGGACCTCATCAACAACAAGTACCAGCTCCACCTGGCGATGGAAGCGGCCCGGCGGGTGCTGCCTGAGCTTTACGCCGAGTGGGCGGAGCTCACCGGCCGGGAGTACCGCACGGTGGACCTCTACCGCATGGAGGACGCCGAGGCGGCCGTCTTCCTGCTCAACTCCGCCGCCGAGACCGCCAAGGAGGTGGCCGACCAGCTGCGGGCCGAGGGCCGGAAGGTGGGCGTGATCAGCCTCAACGTCCTGCGCCCCTTCCCGGCGGAGGAGATCCGCCGGGCGCTGCGGAGCGTGAAGGCGGTGCTCGTGGGCGACCGGGCAGACTCGTACGGTTCCTGCGGCGGCAACCTCACCCACGAGGTGAAGGCGGCCCTGAAGGACGACCCCGAGAACCGGACCCTGGTCCTCTCCCGGGTCTACGGCCTGGGCGGCCTGGAGTTCGACCCTGCGGACGCCCGGACGTTCTTCGAAGCGGCGCTGGAGGCCGCCGAGACCGGCCGGGTCGCCGTGCCCTTCGACTACCACGGCGCCTCCCCCGCCGGTAGCGGGCAGGGGCTGCCCCCGGGACTCCCGCCACTGGACCCCGAGGCGCTGCGGCTGCCGCTGGTCCAGGTGAAGGAGGACCCCACCGGCGGCCCGCTCCAGGTGGAGCACGCCCCGCTCTGGGCGTTCCGGAACCGCCCCGGGCGCATCGCCCCCGGCCACGGCGCCTGCCCCGGCTGCGGGATCTTCCCCTCCCTCGACCAGTTCTTCCGGGCCATCTCGGGGGACGTGGTGGTCCTCTTCCAGACGGGCTGTGCCATGGTGGTGACCACGGGCTACCCCTACACGGCGCATCGGGTGACGTACATTCACAACCTCTTCCAGAACGGCGCCGCGACCCTGTCCGGCCTGGTGGAGATGTTCCACGAGCGGAAGCGCCGGGGCGAGATCCAGGTACGGGACGACTTCACCTTCGTCATGGTCACCGGTGACGGCGGCATGGACATCGGCATGGGCCCGGCCATCGGCACCGCCCTGCGGGGACACCGGCTGATCATCCTGGAGTACGACAACGAGGGCTACATGAACACCGGGTCCCAGCTCTCCTATTCCACCCCCCTGGGCCACATGACCAGCACCAGCCACGTCGGGTCGCACCAGGCGGGCAAGTGGTTCCACCACAAGGACACGCCGCAGATCATGGCCGCCTGCCACATCCCCTACGTCTTCACCGCCGCCCAGTCCTACCCCGAGGACCTGATCCGCAAGGCCGCCAAGGCCCAGTGGTACGCCCAGAACGCGGGGCCGGTCTACGGCAAGATCCTCATCGCCTGCCCGCTCAACTGGCGGTCGGAGGAGTCGATGACGACGGAGATCCTGCAGGCCGCCGTCAACTCCTGCTTCTTCCCGCTGTACGAAATCGAGAAGGGCAAGACTCGCATCACCTACGATCCGGAGGCCCTGGGCAAGCGGGTCCCGGTGCGGGAGTGGGCCGCCCTCATGGGCAAGACCCGCCACCTGCTGAAGGACCCGGAGCTGTTGGCCGAGATCGAGGCGGAGGTCGACCGCCGCTGGCAGCGCCTGAAGGCGATGCACGAGCACCCGCTGCTGTAGGAGGGAGGAACCGGCATGTACCGCATCCTGAAGAAGCGCCAGCTCACCCCGGTTACAGCCCTCTACGTCATCGATGCGCCGCTGGTGGCGCGCACCGCCCGGCCGGGGCAGTTCGTGATCCTGCGGGTCGACGAGGGCGGCGAGCGGATCCCCGTCACCATCACCGACTTTGACCCCGAGGCCGGCACCGTCACCATCGTGGTGCAGCAGGTGGGCAAGACCACCCACTGGCTGGCGCAGCACGGCGAGGGCGACACCCTGGCGGACTTCGCCGGGCCCCTGGGCACGCCCGTGGCGCTGCCGGACCGGGGGCGGGTGGCCCTCGTGGGCGGGGGCTTCGGCGCGGCGGCGATCCTGACCATCGCCAAAGAGCTGGCGAAGCGGCCCGAGGTGACGGTGGACGCCATCGTCGGCGCCCGTACCGCTTCGCTCCTGATCCTGTCCGATGAGGTCGGCGCCGTGGTCGACCGGTTCCTGCCCTGCACCGACGACGGCTCCCGGGGCTACCACGGACTGGTGACGGGCCTGCTGGAGCAGGAGATCGCGGCGGTGGGCTACGACCTGGTGATGGCCATCGGCCCGATGCCGATGATGCGGGCGGTGGCCGAGGTCACCCGGCCCCACGGCATCCCCACCTACGCCTCGATGGACCCGATCATGCTCGACGGCACCGGCATGTGCGGCGCCTGCCGGGTGCGGGTCGGCGGGCAGAACCGGTTCGCCTGCGTGGACGGCCCCTTCTTCGACGCCCACCAGGTGGACTTCGACGAGGTCACCCGCCGCAACAAGATGTACCGGCACGAGGAGCGCCTGGCCCTGGAGCGCTGGCACCAGCACCAGGGCAGCTGCGCCACGGTCGGATAAGGGGGGCGGGCAGCATGGCGATGAGCAGACTGAGCAAGTTGCCTTGCTGCGCCAGCGCCGGCGGCGGCCCGAACCCCGTGTCGACGAGCGGTCTGAGCACGCGGTCCCGCTTCGCCAGCGCCGGATGCGGCCCGAGCCCCCTGTCGGTCAGCATATCCAGCCACGCCCGGAAGGAGGCCCGATCCCCATGGCGATGATCAGCCTGAAGAAGCAGCCCATGCCCCAGCAGGAGCCGAAGGTGCGGGCCACCAACTTCGCGGAGGTCCCCCTGGGCTACACGCTGGAGATGGCGGTGCATGAGGCGACCCGCTGCCTGCAGTGCCAGGACCCCCAGTGCGAGAAGGGCTGCCCGGTATCGGTGCCGGTGCGTGACTTCATCGGGCTCCTGGCCCAGGGGCGGCTGGAGGAGTCGATCCGGACGATGAAGGCGGTCAACCGGCTGCCGGCGATCTGCGGCCGGGTCTGCCCCCAGGAGGAGCAGTGCGAGGCCCGCTGCGTGCTGAACCGCAGCGGCCGCCAGCCCGTGGCCATCGGCCGGCTGGAGCGCTTCATCGCCGACTGGGAACGGGAACACGGGTGGGTGGCGGCCGATCCGCCCGAGCGCCGCCCCGAACGGGTGGCGGTGATCGGTGCCGGTCCCGCCGGGCTCACCTGTGCCGGGGACCTGGCGGCCATGGGCTACCAGGTGACGGTCTTCGAGGCCCTGCACGCCCCCGGCGGCGTGCTGACCTACGGCATCCCCGAGTTCCGCCTGCCCAAGGACATCGTCTACGCCGACGTGGCCCGCCTCGAGGCTATGGGCGTCGAGTTCCGCTACAACGTGGTCGTGGGCCGCACGGTCACGGTGGACGCCCTGCTGGACGAGCTGGGCTACGACGCGGTCTTCATCGGCACCGGTGCGGGGCTGCCCAAGTTCCTGGGCATCCCCGGCGAGAACCTGGCCGGCGTCTACTCGGCCAACGAGTTCCTCACCCGGATCAACCTGATGCGGGCCTACCGCTTCCCCGAGTACGACACCCCGGTGAAGGTGGGCAAGCGGGTCGCGGTCATCGGCGCCGGCAACACGGCCATGGACGCCGTCCGCACCGCCCTGCGCTCCGGCGCCGAGCGGGCGATGATCGTCTACCGGCGCACCGAGGCGGAGATGACCGCCCGGGCCGAAGAGTACGAGCACGCCCTGGAGGAGGGCGTCGAGTTCTACTGGCTCACCAACCCGGTGAAGGTGCTGGGCAACAGCGAGGGCTGGGTGAAGGGGCTGGAGTGCGTCCGGATGGAGCTGGGCGAGCCGGACGAGTCCGGCCGGCGCCGTCCCGTACCCGTGCCCGGGTCCGAGTTCGTGCTGCCCTGCGATACGGTGATCCTGGCCCTGGGGACCACACCGAACCCGATCCTGATCAACGCCACGCCAGGTCTCGAGACCAACCGCCGGGGCTGCGTGGTCGCCGACGAGGAGACCGGCGCCACGTCCCGCCCGGGCGTCTTCGCCGGCGGCGACGTCGTCACCGGCGCCGCCACGGTGATCCTGGCGATGGGCGCCGGGCAGCGCGCCGCCCGGGCGATCCACCGGTACCTGGACGAGAAGCGCCAGGCCGCCGCGGCCGATTAGGCGAACGTGGCGGACCAACCGAAGCCCGGCGTGCGAGGCGGGCCGAACCACGTGCAGCGACGCCCCCGGTCTCTCGGACTGGGGGCGTCGCCCGCGCGATGTGGTGTCGCCGTTCACGTGGCGACAAGGCTTGGTTAAGCCTGAGGCTTTTCCCACACGACGCCCATGAACGGTCCGAGACGGGTGAACGTACAGCCGGGCAGCTCGCCGCCGTACACCTCCTGAAACCCGCTCGGTGAGAGGTACCGGTCTGCGGCCAGGTGATCGAGCCACTCGCCGGATGTGCGAAACCGCAAGAGCCGCCGGGCCGTCCGCCATCCATACCGAAACACGTCCGGCAGGAACTCCTGCCAGGCCCCGACCACGTATATCCAACGGGCTGGCGTAGGCACGTCAGACGGAGCATCGCCTTAAGCCTGCGCAGGACGGCGGGCACGTCGGTCAGGTGGTGGAAGGTTGTCCGGCTGACGATGTAGTCGAAGGTGGCATCCAGCCGCAGGTCGTTGGCGTCCATGCGCAGGTAGGTGAGATTGGCCGCACTGCGTCTTACGCGGGCGATGGCCAGCATTTCGGAGGAAATGTCCACACCGACGACCTCGTCAAACCACCTCGCCAGTTCGAGGGTCAGGATGCCCGACCCGCACCCGACGTCCAGGGCCGCCCCGCGCACTGCGGGCAGGTGGCGCAGGAAGAAGTCGTGATCAGGCCTAAGCGAGGCCTCGAAGTCGTACTCCACGGCAACAGGGTCGAACTGAGCTGTTACCTGTAGCCCGTCTAAACCGTGGATGTCCACCCAACACACCTCCGTCTCCGCACGCCGCGGCCATTTCGCCACTCACTGTGCGCGAGCCTGGCCACCCGTTCCCTGGCGCGCTTCTCCTGCCCCGTACAACGTGCGAAGCTCGCCCCGCGTTACGGTGGCATCGGCCGGTCGGTCCACGTGACGGCTGTGGCCATGCCTTCGCGCGGCTTGGCCATGGCGCCTGGGCAGCAACCTGTCGAGGCTTTACGTTTCAGGACGGATCAGCCAAAATGGGCTCATGGAGTCGGTAGGTTCCGGTAAGGAGGCATCCCAGCTTGGCCGAGAGCAAGGGTTCGAACTCAGGGACCCAGGGGTGCCAGCGGCCTGATCGCCGGTGCCCCGAGTGCGGCGCCCCGGCGGTGGACGGGATGGACTGCTTCGAGCAGTTGGGCTGGCTGATCGGCTGGGAGCAGTGGGATCCCGAACTGGCGGCGCTGCACTTCGTTACGGTCGCATCATACAACCTCCAACATCCCGCCCAGTTCTACCCAGAGGTGCTGAGCGAGCTGCGGAAAGCGCTCATCGCTCACCTGGACCACGGCCTGCCCTGGTCCGAGATTCGCAAGAGAGTAGGCAACCTGTTCGCGGGCAATACCCGGGTCAGACGCCCCGAGGCCGAGCGCAAGCCGGTGCTGCTCCACTGGCCGATGACCATTGCCGACGTGTACCTGCCCGACAAGCCCGAGGGCGCGGCTGACCGGGTGCGCGCGTGGGCAGCATCCATCCGGGCAGAGCTTGAGCGCGAGCAGCCCCAATGACCGGATGCAGAACGCCGCCGGCAGGACCAATCCCGCCGGCGGCGTCGCGCTACCCATTCGAGTCGGTCCGGCCGTCTTTCGACCTTCCCCGGTTCTCCAGCGCCCTGACAAGCCGCCAGAACAGATAGACCCCCGCGACAAGCGCCCCCCGGGTCACCAGCCAGTCGACGACCACGACCACTTCCGGGGCCCCCACCAGCATGATCACAAGGGTGATCACCACAACCGCCAGGATTCCATACAGCGTGGTCTGCTCGGGCGACACGCACGTCCCCCCTACTGCCCTGGCCTGAGACCATAGCCCTCGATTTTCCGGTACAGCGTGCGCACGCTAACCCCGAGCAACTGCGCCGCCTGGGCGCGGTTCCACCCGGTGCGCTCCAGGGCCCTTGCGATGTGCGCCCGCTCGACCTGCTCCAGCGAGGCGAACTCCTCGCCGGCGTCACCCCCATCCCCCGGGGAGGCCTCGGCCGATGGCCCCGCGCCACGGCGCGTGGGCGCCCCCTGCCGAGCAGGTGGCACCGTCAGCCCCAGATCCTCCGGCGCGATGAACCGGTCCGGGCTCAGGATGACGCCGCGCTGCACCAAGTTGTACAATTCTCGCACATTCCCCCTGAACTCCTGCCGCATCAGCGCCTCCAGGGCTTCGGGGGTCATCTCCTTCGCCGACCCCAGCCGGGCCAGGAAGTGCTCCACCAGCAACGGGATGTCCTCACGCCGCTCGCGCAGCGGCGGCACGTGCAGGGCGACCACGTTCAGCCGATAGTACAGGTCCTCCCGGAAGCGGCCCGCCCGCACCTCATCGGCCAGGCGGCGGTTGGTGGCGGCGACGATGCGGACGTCCACCCGCCGGATGCGGGTCTCCCCGACCCGCCGCACTTCGTGGGTTTCCAGGAAGCGCAGCAGCTTCGCCTGTACCTCCAGGGGCATCTCGCCGATCTCGTCCAGGAAGAGCGTACCACCCCCGGCCAGTTCCACGAGGCCGGGCTTCGCCGCCACCGCACCGGTGAAGGCACCGCGCGCGTGACCGAACAGCTCACTCTCGAGGAGCTGCGCCGGCAGCGCCCCGGCGTTGACGGGGATGAAAGGCCCGGCCGCCCGGGGGCTCCACTGGTGGACTGCGCGGGCGATCAGCTCCTTGCCCGTGCCGCTCTCGCCCTCGATCAGGACCGGCATCGCCCCCTGCGCCACCCGCTCGGTCAGCTCCAACAGCCGTCGCAGCGGCTCGCTGCGGCCGACGATCTCCAGCCCGTCGCCCAGGCGGCGAAGGGCCTCCCGCAGGCCGCGGTTCTCCACCTCCAGGGCGCGCCGCTCCAGGGCCCGCTCCAGGATGACCTCGAGTTCGGCCAGGTTGCAGGGCTTGGTCAGGTAGTCGTAAGCGCCGGCCCTGATCGCCTCAACCGCAGTCTCGATGGAACCGTGCCCGGTCAAGATCAGCACCGGTAGCCCGGGCTGGATCTCACGGGCCCGCTTCAGCGTGGCGATGCCGTCCAAACCCGGCATCTTCATGTCAAAGATGGCCGCATCAAACTCCTCTTCCGCCAGCGCGTCCAGCGCCTCCGTCCCGGAGGCTACCGCGGTGACAAGGTACCCCTTGCGGCTCAGACGCCGCTTTAGCAACTCCCGGAACGACTCTTCGTCTTCCGCGAGCAGAAGGGCGTAGCTGCGCATCCGTCACTCCCCCTCCCAGACCGGAAGCTCGAACCAGACTGTCGTACCGAGCCCGGGCCTGCTCTCCAGCCACAGCCGTCCGCCTAGCGCCGTGACGATCCCATAGCAGGTGGAGAGCCCGAGTCCGGTGCCTCTCCCTGGCGGTTTCGTGGTGAAGAAGGGCTCCAGCGCCCTGCCTGCCACAGCCTCGCTCATTCCGGGGCCATCGTCGCGAACCCCCACCCGCAGGACGGCACCTGCGGCACCAGCCGTGGCCTGGGCTGCCGGCACGGCCACCGCCGTGATTGAGACCTGCGAGCCTCCGCCCTCCTCGATGGCGTCGAGGGCGTTGGAGACCAGGTTCAGGAAGACCTGCTGCAGCTGGTCCCGGCTCGCCCGCACAGCCGGGAGCCCGTCTCGCGCCTCCACCGACAGCGCAACCCCCGCCTTGCGGGCGCGGGGGGCCACCAGGGCGGCGGTGGCCCGGGCTACCCCGATGACGTCCACCGGTTCCGGCTCGGCCGGCCCGCGCCGGGCGAAGTCCAGCAGGTTCGCCGTGATTCCCTTGCAGCGCTGCACCTGCACCTGAAGTTGGGTCAGGTAAGCGGAAAGCTCGCCGTCCCGTTCCAGGGCCGCCGCGCCCTCGTCCCGCAGTCGGTCGGCCAGATCCTCTGCGTAGGCTGAGATGATCGCCAGCGGGTTGTTGATCTCGTGGGCGACGCCGGCGGCGAGTTGACCCACGGCGGCCAGCTTCTCCGACTGCAGCACCATCTGCTCCATCGCCCGGCGCTCGGTGACGTCTTCCACGACTTCCAGCCGCGCCGGGTCGTCGGGCCCCGCCCCGGCGATGCGGTACGTGCGGTAACGGAAGACCCGGTCGTGCCCGCCAACCCGAACCCGGTACTCTCCGTCGGGGGCGCAGCCGGCGTCCCCATCGCAGTTGCGGCCGAGCACGCCCCGGCAGGGGCCGCCCACCACGGCAGCCGGGAACCACTCCAGCAGGTGTCGGTTGGCCCACAGGATCCGTCCCCGGGCGTCGATCAGGGCAAGGCCCGCGCCCATGGCCGATACGGCGGTGTCCAGCCGGTCGCGCTCCGCCCGCAGGTTGGCATCCTGGATCCGCAGCTTCTCAGTCATCTGGTTGAACGCATCGACCAGCCGCCCAATCTCGTCCCGGCCGCCCGGGGGGATGCGCACCGTCAGATCGCCGGCTCCCACCCGAACGGCGCCGGCCTCCAGCCGTTCCAGCGGTACGGTGAGCTGCAGGCCGAAGACGATGGACAGGCCCACCACCACCGACACCAGAAGCAGGGCGCCGCCGGCGAACTCCCATGCAAGCCGGCGCACCGGCGCCATCGCCTGGTCCACCGTGGTCTCGGCGAGTACCCGCCAGTCGAGGCCAGGCACCTCAACCAGATAGCCGAAAGCCTCGTCTCCGGTCAGCGAGCGATACGGCGTGTCGACGGGAACCTGCCTGTCCCAGCGGAAACCGGCCAGCACCAGGCTGTAGTCAGAGTCGCCGATGAGGCGCCCGTCGCCGTCCAGGACGTGCGTCGTCACCCTACCGTCTGCCTGGACCGCGGCCAGGTTGTCCACCAGCCCCCGCAGCGTCGGGCGGGCCACGAGCGCGCCGGCGCGGGCCGGCAGCGGCACGCCGACGGTAAAGAGCGGCCGCCCCTGCAGATCGAACGTCACAGGACCCACGGTGGCCTCCCCGCGCCGCAGGGCCGCCCAGTAGGGTTCGTGCCCGTGCGCAGCCGGCGGCTGCCCGGCCACCACCTCGCGCCGGGAGGCGCGAGCCACCTCCACGCCGTCGGCGCCTACCAGGGAGACCTCCTCTAGATAGGGCGTGTCCCGCAGCAGGGTGTACAGCACTCTCTCCTGCTCGGCTGCAGGGGCTTCCAGCAGCCGGCCGCCCTCGAGCCGGGCCAGCAGTTCCAGGCGGGCCGTGACGCTGCCCACGAAACGGGCCAGTTCCTCGGCCACGGTGTGGGCAGCGGCCTGGTTCTGCGCCTGCACGATCTCCACCTGCGACGCGCGTGCGGCGGCCAGGCCGTACCAGCCGTAGAGCGCAACAGGCAGAACAGACATGGCGATGCCGAAGGCCAGCACCTTCAGCCGGAGGTGGCCGAACCAAGGCCTCACGGCCCCACCTCCCCCGCCCCGCCGCGCAGGCGGGCGAAGGCCATGCCCTCGGGACGCAGGTCCAACCCGAGCCGGTGCGCCACGTCAAGGTCCACCACGAGCTCCGGGTTGTCGATCGCCTCGATGGGCAGCGTCGCGGGGTCGGCACCGTTCAGCACCTTGACCACGAACCGTGCCGCCTGACGTCCCTGAGCCCGGTTGGAGATGCCGTAGGCTGCCATCATCCCGGCGCCTTCCCCCAGGTCGAGGGCGCCCATCGTCGGCAGGCCGAGCCGCTCGAGTTCGGCGGCGATCACCCCGGCCCCCGATTCCAGCACGAAGGCGGGGAGCAGGAGCGCGGCGTCGTACTCGCCGGGTTCGACCTGACCCAGCCCCTCCCGGGCCTGGGTCAGCGTGCGGGCCTCGAGGACGCCGAGGGCGATTCCCAGGCGGTCAGCGGCCTCCTCCGCCACCTCGAGGGCGTGGATGCCCGGCACCACCTGGGGGTCGTACACCACGAGGACCCGCCTGACCTCGGGCAGCAGCTTGGTCAGCAACTCCAGCCGCTTGCCGGTCAACTCGGCGTGCTGGTTGTCCAGCCCGGTCAGCAGGCCGCCGGGGCGGGAGTAGGACTCGATCCAGCCCCAGCGGACCGGCGAGGCCACCCCTGCCATCACCACCGGGATGCCCGGGTTGTCGCTCCGGTGCAGCGTGTCCGCCTCGATGCCACCGCCGGCCACCAGCACATCGGGGCGGGAGGCGATGGCGTCGTGCGCCAGCGCGGGCAGGCGAGACCGGTCTCCCCCAGCCGAGTAAACCGTGATGTTCACCCGGTCGGGTGGGAGGCCCATCTCAGCCAACCCCTCACGCAGTCCGTCCACCTTCTCCATGCGGACGTCGTCCGCCAGCAGGACGGCAATTGCGGCGCGCCGGACGCCCTGGCGACCGCAGCCCGAGAAGAGTCCGGCGGCCACCACCACCTGCGCGACGATCAGCGCAGCGGCCAGAGCAGCGGTCCAGGACCTCCCGTTACGCCAGGAACGCATCGCCGTCACCCCCCCTTGCACTTCAGTCTACCGCCTTCTCGGGCAAGATCCCATGGCACGTTGGCACTGCCCGGCCTCCGGTCCCCCGCGGATTTTCGCGGCGGATGAAGGGTTGGAACGCCCGCCGGCGTCAATCTTGGAGAAAGGGTCAACCAAGCTTCGAACCAGAGGGGGAGGGCCTCGATGGAGCGCGAAGAGAGAGCCGATCAGCGCCAACAGAACGACTTCGGACAGTCTCCCGCCAACGGATCCGGCCGCGACGTCCCGCAGGGGCGCGACGCTAGCGATGACCGCAGCCGCGACCAGGCCGGCCGCCCCGGCCGCGACGACGCATGGCTGAGCGAGCTGGAGGAGGATATCCTGTCCGCGCACGAGCCATCGACGCCGGAGTCGCCGGTCCCGCCGGTGCAGGCCTACCGCCCGCCGCGGACCACCCCCTTCCGCACCGCGGCAGCGGGTCCTGAGCCCGGGCAGGCGCCCAACGGCCCGGAGCGCGATGCGGAGACCGACGACAAGGACAGGGAGTCGGAGCGGCGCCCCCCGCAGCCGCCCCGGGCCCACGGCCCGCAACGTCCCCCGACATACAACCCGCCGCCCCGGTCGCCGAAGGGCCCCTCCATCATCGGCCCCTTCGTCCTGATCCTGCTGGGACTCTTCTTCCTGGGCCAGAGCCTCGGCCTGATCAGCTGGTCGGTCTGGGATGCGCTGTCGCGGCTGTGGCCGGTCCTCCTGATCGTGGCCGGCCTCGACATGCTCCTCGGCCGGCGAGGACCCTGGGGGCGCGCCGTCGCGGTGCTGCTCGCCCTGGCCCTGGTGGGTGGGATCCTCTTCCGCAGCTGGCCGCAGGTTGACACCCCGCCCCCCATCGCCCGACCGGCACCGGTCGATGAGGCGCTCGTCATCAGCCGCCCGCTGGGGAGCGCCACGTCAGCACAGATCGCGGTGGAGTCGTCTGTCTCGCGGCTCAGGATCAAGGCGAGCGAGTTGGGCGACGAGCTGGTGCACGGTTCCGTGATCCCCCTCTCCAACGAACGGATTGATGAGCAGTACGAAGTGGTGGACGGAACCGCCTACTACCGGCTGCGGTCGACGGTGAGCATCCCGGTCGATGCGCGGCGCGGGCAGGGCACCTGGGACCTGTTCCTCAGCCCGGCCGTCCCCATCAGCCTGCAGCTTGACACGGGCGTGGCCGAGAGCGACATCGACCTCTCCGGCCTGCGGGTGACGGACCTGGACGTGAGCACAGGCGTGGGCGACGTGCGGCTGACGCTGCCCGCACAGGGTGCCGTGACGGGAAGGATTGACGCCGGGGTCGGCCAGATCTTCCTGCGGGTACCCAAGGGCCGGCCGGCCCGCATCAAGGTGGAGACCGGTCTGGGCGGTACCGATGTCGGCGGCGGCTTCCGCCGCGAGGATGGCTACTTCATCACGGAGGACTTCCGCGCGGGTCAGGAGGCCATCGACCTCGTGGTCACCGGAGGCATCGGCCACGTGGTTCTCCAGATCGTGGACTAGCGGCACCGGCGGTCGTGGCCGGTCGAGATCGAGGACGCTGGGCGCCCGACACGCGCCGGCCCCCGCTCCCACGGATGGGGAGCGGGGGCCGCTTCGCTTTACTCGGCCTGCACCCTGTGCGCCTCGATGGCCGCCAGCGCCTCCTCTGCGCTGCCCCACCCCTGAATCTCCACCGGCTTTCCCTCCAGCTCCTTATAGGCGTGGAAGAAGTACTCGATCTCCTTCAGCCGGTGCGGGGCGATGTCGCTCAGCGATTCGTACTGCGCCAGCCGCGGATCGTTCACCGGCACGGCGATGATCTTGATGTCCTCGCCCTTCTCGTCGCGCGTCTTCAGGCACCCGATCACCTTGCCCTGCAGAACGCATCCGGGGAAGGTCGGGATCGTGACGATCACCAGCGCGTCCAGCGGCCGGCCGTCCTCGGCGTGGGTGTTCATGACGATCCCGTAGTCCGACGGGTAGTGGATCGAGGAGTGGAGCACCCTGTCCAGGCGGATCCGACGCCGCACCGGATCCCAGGTGTACTTGTTCTGACTGCCGCGCGGGATCTCCACCAGGATGTCGACGACGTTGTGCACTGCGAGCCCTCCTGCCACGCATGTCGCGTCCGCTCCTCAGGATTCGCCGGATACCCGCAGACATCCTCTCCATCCCGCAGCCCGCTCAGCGCCGTCCCCCCGGGATCACCCGCAGGCGGGGCCGGGGCCGCAGGCGGGCGCGGTACGCCATGTAGCCTGCCCCAGCGCCGATCAGCCCTCCCGCCGCGTGCAGGGCAACCAGCAGGAAGATCAGGTTCAGCGGCCGGGAGAAGTAGCGGATGGCGACCAGCGCGTCGAACAGGCCGCCGTCGATCGCGAGGATGGTCAGAAGGAACACCTCAAACACCGGCATTCCCAGGGCGAGCCCCACCGCGGCGCCCGTCGCCACCGATCGTCTGCACTCCATGCGCACGCCCCCCACTTGCGCCTGCGCACTGCACACCAGACCGCACCATTCCCCGCAACAACCGCAGCTCGCCAACCGCCAGCTCACGAAGCGTAGGGAAACCGCAGCAGACCGTACACCAGCACCCCTGTCGCCGAGACGTAGACCCAGATCGGCCAGGTCACCCGGCCCAAGCGCCGGTGCCGCGGGAAGAGGCCCCGGAGGCCCTGGTAGAGCGTGACCAGCACCAGCGGCACCTGGACGATCGCCAGCGTCAGGTGGCTGAACAGAACGGCCAGGTAGACCGGCCGCAGGGCAGCGGGTCCGTTGAAGCTCGTGAGTCCCCCCAGCGCCACCCTGGTGAGATAGAGTACGAAAAAGAGCGCCGCCAGGCCAGTGGCCGTCAGCATCGCCCGCCGGTGCCGGTCCTGCTCGCCCCGCCGGATCGCACGGATCCCCAGCAGGATGAGCACCCCGCTCACCGAGATCAGGATGGCGTTGACCGTGGGGAGCACGGCAAGAAGCGCCTCCACTACCCCTTCCCCCTTCGGCCATCGTCGCGGGACAGACCCGCCCCGCTGTGCTCCGTCCCCGAGACCATGGACGGGGCGGCCCCTGCGCGCCCCGAAGTCACGCCGGGGTGACGTCCAGCATCATCGCCAGGAAGATCACCGCCAGGTAGAGCAGCGACCAGCCGTAGGTCCGGTGCGCCCAGTCCATGCGGGGAAGCCGCTCCCGCAGGAGCCCGATGGACGCCAGGACCATCGCGCAGCCGAGCCCCACGGCAGTCGCCAGGTAGACCGGTCCCACGGCGCCCGTGAAGTAGAGCAGCGCGCCGGACGGGATCAGCAGCAGCGAGTAGAGCAGGATCTGCCACTTGGTGACCCGCTCCCCCCGGACCACGGGCAGCATGGGCACGCCCGCCCGGGCGTAGTCCTCGCCGCGGAAGAGCGCCAGCGCCCAGAAGTGGGGCGGCGTCCAGATGAAGACCACGAGGAACATGATCACGGCAGCCCAGTCCACCGTGCCCGTCACCGCTGCCCAGCCCACCAGCGGCGGTGCGGCACCGGCCGCGCCCCCGATGACGATGTTGTGCACGGTGGAGCGCTTCAGCCACATCGTGTAGACCAGCACGTAGAACAGCAGGCCCGCTGTGGCCAGCAGGGCGGTGAGCAGGTTCACGGTCAGCAGGACCAGGAAGCTGAGGATGCCCATCACCACGCCGAACCGCAGGGCCTGTTCAGGCGTCAGGCGCCCGGCCGGCAGCGGCCTCCGCTGGGTGCGCTTCATGACCGCATCGATGTCCCGGTCGTACCACATGTTGATGGCGTTGGCCGCCCCGCACGACATGGCCAGCCCGGCCATCGTGACGATGCTCAGCCCCAGCGGCGGCGGGCCGCCGGCTGCCACCCACATGGCCGCGAAGCCGGTGATCAGCAGCAGGATGACGATGCGCGGCTTGGTGAGCAGCAGGTAATCACGCAGGACCTGCGCGACCTGGCGCCGGTCCGGTACCGCAGCGAACAAAACCGCCACCCCCTGGTTTCTGCAATCGTTGCAATCATGGCACGATTACGCCGTGGGCGGAGGGATTTGACGCGGCCCGGGCAGAATCCTGCCGTACGCAATAAAAATATTGTCTATCTTGCAAAACCAGTCCCGGGTTGGAGGAATTCTCTGAGTTTGTGGATAATAGATGCGCCCTGTGGAGCCTATGTGTCTCGGAAGGAGGGCCCGTATGGTCCATGGAGCAGCCATCCCGCGCGGCGTTCGCCTCGGCCTGGTGCTCTCCACCAGCCTGGTTGTCCTGTCGCTCGCCGGCCTGCTGGCGCTGCGGTGGTCGATGAGCCGGCCGGCGCTGCCGGTCTTCGGCCAGGTGCCCGCCTTTCAGATGGTGGACCAGGACGGCCGGCCGGTCACGGAATCCGACCTGAGGGGGCGCATCCACCTGGTCGGCTTCATCTATACGTCCTGCCCCGACATCTGCCCGGCCATCACGGCGCAGATGGCAGGAATGCAGGCGGAGCTGGCCAGGGCCGGGCTGAGCGAAAGGGTTCACCTCCTCTCCATCACCGTCGACCCGGAGTACGACACGCCCGAGCGGCTGGCGGCCTACGCCGGGGTCTACGGCGCGGATACCCGCACGTGGCGGTTTCTGACCGGACGGCCGAACCACGTGCGCTCGGTGGTGGAGAAGGGCTTCCTCGTAGGGATGGAACAGGTGCCCACCTCGGAGCGGGTCCACGCCGGCCACCGTCATGCGGACGCCGGCGCCGGTGGGCACAGCGAGCATGGTGAACGGGAGGCGGCACCCGACTACCGGGTGGAGCACGGCGGCCGGCTGGCCCTGGTGGACGCCGAGGGGCGGATCCGGGCGTACCACGACGGCAATCTGCTGAACCCCGACGACGTGATGGCGCAGATCCGCCTCCTGCTGGCCGGGAGGTGAGGCCATGCTGGGACCCATGGCCCGGGCGGCGTGGGACGGGTTCCGCCTCCGCTGCCCGGCCTGCCGCAGGGGCTCGATGGCCCGGGGCGCCCTCGGGATGGCCGACCGCTGCCCCGCCTGCGGGGCGCCGTTCGAGCCCGAGGAGGGCGACTTCATCGGGGCCATGCTGGTGGCTTACAGCGTCACCGCGGTCCTGGTGGTCGCCGGCGTCTACCTCAGCGCGGCCCTGACCCGCCTCGGCGCCCGGGAGCAGCTGCTGCTCTGGTGCACGTTCGGGGCGGCCTTCCTGGTGGGTACCTACCGCAACATGAAGGGCGCGTGGGTAGGGATTCTCTACGCCATGACGGGGCTGCGACGGGGTGGGCGCTAGCTCCGGACCACGCCGGCACCCCGGCCCTGGATTGCGCCACGGCGGATTGCCCGCCGGCCACATTTCCTACATCGCGCCGGAGAATTCCGGGTTGTCAGACTAGTACTTTTGTACTACGCTGAGGGTGGCACCTACTGTTATCACCCTATGTCGACATACAACCCTAGTCGTATGTGGGGGGCGAGTTACTGGTGGGTATGCGAACGAGGTTGGGCGGCGCCGTGCGCGCGGCGCTGCTCCCGCTGGTGGGCGCGCTGCTGGCGGGGTGCAGCACACTGCCGCAGACGCCCCTGGACCCGAAGGGCCCAGTCGCGCAGACGCAGACCGGGCTCCTGCTCTACACCCTGTACGTCGCGGTGGGCATCGGCGTCGGCGTGACGGCCGCGCTGCTCTACGTGGTCTTCCGGTTCCGGGCACGGCCGGGACAGGTCGGCGTGCCCCTGCAGATCCGCGGCAACCACACCCTGGAAATCATCTGGACCATCATCCCGATCCTCATCCTGATCTCCGTCGCGTTCCCCACGGTGGAAGCCGCCATCTCCACCTCCGCCCCGCCGTCCGGGGCCCTCACCGTGCGGGCGACCGGCTACCGCTGGTGGTTCGCCTTCGAGTACCCCGAGCTGGGCATCGTCACCGCCAACGAGCTCCGCATCCCGGCCGGGCGGCCCGTGCGGCTTGAGATCACGTCCAACGACGTCATCCACTCCTTCTGGGTGCCCAAGCTGGCCGGCAAGACCGACATGATCCCCGGCCGCATTAACGTCACCTGGATGCAGGCCGACGAGCCGGACGTCTACCTGGGCCAGTGCGCCGAGTTCTGCGGCGACTCCCACGCCAACATGCGCTTCCGGGTGGTCGCCATGTCGCAGGCCGACTTCGACGCCTGGGTAACGCACCGGCAGGCCATGAAACAGGGGCCGGGGCAGCTGGCCGAGGCCGCGGCGGCGGGCAAGGCGCTGTTCGAGTCGCCGGCGCCCGGCGGGAACTGCCTCTCCTGCCACACCGTGGACGGCACCCCCGCGCAGGGGAAGGTCGGCCCCAACCTGACGGACGTCGGCCAGCGCTCCACCATCGCCGCCGGCATCCTGGAGAACGACTACGAAAGCCTCAAGGCCTGGGTGAAGAACCCCACAGACTTCAAGCCCGGCACGACCATGCCGTCGCACGCCCGGCTCTCCGAGAAAGACCTCGACGCGATCGTACAGTACCTGCAGAGCCTGAAGTGACGGCGCAATCCCGCATGAAACGGAGGTTCTGACCGCATGGCGACCGCTGCGAAGACGCTGGGGATCCTCCCCCGCCCCACGGCCGCGACGGGCTTCTGGTCGTGGGTGGCGACGGTGGACCACAAGCGGATCGGCATCCTGTACGGCGTAACGGCGTTCTTCTTCTTCCTGGTGGGCGGCATCGAGGCCTGGCTCATGCGCCTGCAGCTGGCGCGGCCCGGCCTGGAACTGGTGACGGCCAAGACCTTCAACGCCCTCTTCACCATGCACGCCACCACCATGATCTTCCTCGGGGTCATGCCGCTGCTGGCCGCCTTCATGAACTACCTGCTGCCGCTGCTCATCGGCGCCCGCGACGTGGCCTTCCCCCGGCTGAACGCCTTCTCTTACTGGATCTACCTGTTCGGCGGCATCTTCATCAACGTCGGCTGGCTGATGGGCACCGCCGCGGGCCACGTGCCCGACTCCGGCTGGTTCGGCTACGCCAACCTGACCTCGGTGGAGTTCTCGGGCGGACTCGGCCCTGACTTCTGGACCCTCGGCCTCCTGCTGCTGGGCATCGGCACGCTGGTCTCGGGCTTCAACTTCATCGTGACGATCCTGAACATGCGGGCGCCCGGCATGAGCCTGATGAAGATGCCGATCTTCGTCTGGACGATCCTGGTGACCTCGGCCATCATCATCTTCGCCTTCCCGTCGGTGACGGTGGCGCTGATCATGCTGATGTTCGACCGGGCGTTCGCCGCCAACTTCTTCGAGGTGGCCGCCGGCGGCAGCGTGGTCTTCTACCAGCACCTGTTCTGGACGTTCGGCCACCCCGAGGTCTACATCCTCATCCTGCCGGCGATGGGCATCGTCTCCGAGGTGCTGCCCGTCCACGCCCGGAAGATGCTCTTCGGCTACTCCGTGATGGTCTTCTCCACCGCCCTGATCGGGTTCATGGGCTTCACCGTCTGGAGCCACCACATGTTCACCGTGGGCATGGGCCCGGTGGTCAACTCCATCTTCTCGCTGACCACCATGGCGATCGCGGTGCCGACGGGCGTGAAGATCTTCAACTGGCTCAGCACGATGTGGGGCGGCCAGATCCGCTTCACCACGGCGATGCTCTTCGCCATCGGCTTCATCGCCTGCTTCACCATCGGCGGGCTCTCGGGCTTCATGCACGCATCGGCCCCGTCCGACGCGCAGCAGCACGACACCTACTTCGTCGTGGCCCACATCCACTACGTGCTGATCGGCGGCTCGATCTTCGCCATCTTCAGCGGCATCTACCACTGGTTCCCGAAGGTCTTCGGCCGGCTGCTGGATGAGCGGCTCGGTCAGTGGAACTTCTGGCTGGTCTTCGCCGGGTTCCACACCTTCGCATTTCCCTTCCACTTCCTCGGGCTGCTGGGCATGCCCCGGCGCATCTACACCTACGCGCCGGGCCTGGGCTGGGAGTTCTGGAACCTGCTCTCCACCATCGGCGTCTTCGTGCTCGCCGCAGGCATCCTGGTCTTCATCGCCAACGTCGTGGTGACGATGCGCAAGCCCATGGACGCCCCGGCCGACCCCTGGGACGGCCGCACGCTGGAGTGGACCCTGCCCTCGCCGCCGCCGGTATACAACTTCGCGGTGGTGCCCCGGGTGCACCTGCGGGACGCCTTCTGGTTCCACAAGCACCCTGAGGGGAAGGAGCAGGCCCTGGAGTACGGCGAGCCCCATCCGGGTCCCATCCACCTGCCCGGCCAGTCGCTGATGCCGGTGCTCCTGGCGCTGGGGCCCACGGTGGCCGCCACGGGCGTGCTCTTCGTGCGCATGCGGGAGAGCTTCGCCGTGCCGGTGATCGTGGCGGGCTTCGTGATCGCCTTGCTGGCGCTCTGGGGCTGGGCCTTCGAGGGCGAGGGCGGCACCCTGATCGAACCGGGGGAGGGAAGCTGAGATGGCGCACCACGCGCACGAGACCAACACCGGCATCGACAACCGCAAGCTGGGCTTCTGGCTCTTCATCGCCTCGGAGTCGATCTTCTTCGCCTGCCTGCTGGTGGGCTACCTGGTCTACAAGGACGGCTACCAGCCGGGCGCCGGCCCCCGGGACCTGTTCAACATCGAGCTGACGACCGTCTCCACCTTCGTCCTGCTCATGTCGTCGCTGGCGATGGTGCTGGGCGTGAATGCTGCCCAGCGGAACCTGGGGCGCAAGGCGAGGCGCTGGGTCCTGGTCACCGCCCTGATGGGGCTCGCATTCCTCGGGTTCCAGGCCTACGAGTTCACCCACTTCTACCACGCGGGGCTCAGCCTCTCGTCCAGCGTCTTCGGCACGGCGTTCTACACCCTGACCGGCTTCCACGGCGCCCACGTGGCGGTGGGCGTGATCTGGCTGCTCACCCTGCTCTACCACGGCCGCGGGGCCGGGCTCACCGCCGACAAGGCCGACGACGTCGAGGTGGCGGGGCTCTACTGGCACTTCGTCGACATCGTCTGGATCGTGCTCTTCACCGTGCTCTACTTGCTCGAGTTCGTACAGTGAGGAGGTGAAGGCGTGAACACCGGTCTTCCCGCTGGCCGGCCGGCCCGGGTCACCCCTCTGCCACGGCCCCACCCCTCGGCCCGCACCTTCGTCACGGTGGGCGTCGTGCTGGCGTTCATCACGGCGGCCGAGTTCCTCATCCTGTACGTCCGGGGCATGTCCACGCTGGTGGTGACCGTCCTGGCCGCACTCTCCGCCGCCAAGTTCTTCCTGGTGGCCGGATACTTCATGCACCTGCGCTTCGATGCGCGCCTGCTGACGGCCATCTTCGCCGTCGGCGTCACCCTGGCGACCCTGATCACCGTCGCCGTGAGGATCATCAACAACTTCTAGACGACGGCGGGCGGGGCCCTGACGCCCCGCCCGCATCGCACTCTCCCGCAAGCTGCCGGCAACGGCCCGGGGGAGGTGCAACCTGAAGCGAGGTGTTCCCATGACCCCTTCCCTCTGGGACTACCCCTTCGAAGAGCTCTGGTACCCCGACCTGCTGGCCTGGATCGTCCTGCTCAACGCGGCCTACCTGCTGCTCGTAAGCGTCTGGCGCCGGGCGTACAACTGGGGGCCGCCGGTCCCGGCCTACAAGCAGGTGCTGTTCTCCCTGGGCCTCTGGACGGTCTACCTCAGCGAGGGCACGCCGATCCACCTGATCTCGGAGACCTACCTGTTCAGCGTCCACATGTTCCAGCACACCCTGCTCACCATGATCATGCCGCCGCTCATCCTGCTGGGCACGCCGGACTGGACCCTGCGCCCCCTCCTGCGGCTCCGGCCGGTGCGCGGCGTGCTGCGCGCACTCGTCCACCCCGTTCCTGCGCTGCTCCTCTTCAACCTGATCTACTCGCTCTGGCACATGCCGGTGGCCTACCAGGCGATCCTGCTCTACCACTGGTTCCACGCGGTGCAGCACGCCATCCTCGTCGCGACCGCCATGCTCATGTGGTGGCCGGTCTGCTCGCCCACCCCGGAGCTGCCCCGCCTCTCCGAGCCCGGCCAGATGGTCTACCTCTTCCTGGCCGGGCTGGCCCAGATCGCCGCCTTCGCCGTGATCACCTTCTCCGACGTGGTGCTCTACCCGTTCTACGAGGAGGCGCCCCGCATCTTCGGGCTCGACGCCATGGCTGACCAGCAGCTGGCCGGCGTGATCATGCACCTGAGCGGCGGGATCATCTTCATCCTCGCCTGGGTGGTCATCTTCTTCCGCTGGGCCACCCGGGAGGAGCGCCGCGTCCTGCCCCGTCCGGATGAGACGGGCCGGGCCGCGGTCTGATCCAGCCGGGATGGGATGCGACGGGAGTGAAGGCAGTGGGATCGGGTTCGATGGCATCAGGTTCCATGGCATCGGAAGCGATGGGTTCGGCTGCCGGGTGACCCGGCCGGTTGACCCACATCATCGTCAGCAGGGGAGAGATGAACATGCGTTTCTTGCTGCTCGTGAAGGCGACCGAGGGCTCCGAGGCCGCCATGCTGCCCAGCGATGAGCTGATTGCCGAGATGATGCGGTACAACGAGGCGCTGGTGAAGGCCGGCGTGCTGGTGGACGGGGGTGGTCTCCTGCCCAGCGCGACCGGGGTGCGCATCACCTGGGACGGGGGCGGGAAGAAGGTCACCGAAGGCCCCTTCGACCGCTCCGGCCTGATCTCCGGGTTCTGGCTCCTCCAGGTGAAGTCACGGGAGGAGGCGCTGGAGTGGGCGATGCGGTGCCCCAACCCTTCGGGCAGCGGCTGGGGGGAGATCGAGCTGCGCCAGCTCGCCGAGGCTGAGGACCTCACGGAGAACGAGGAGCTGATTCAGCAGGAGGCCGCCCTGAAGGCCAGGCTGGAACAGCAGAGGGGTTCCTGACCCGGGGCCGTCCGTCGCGACCGGTCGTACCTGGGCGAGACTGAAAAATCGTACCACAGGTCGATGGTCGCTTCCGAACCATTCGAATACTCCTTCTGTCTAATGGGCAAAGCGCAATGAAGGAGGTAGCGCACCCATGGACAGGCGCCCCCGGTACCGGTTCGAGCAGTTCAGCGCGACCCGGCAGATCCTCGGCATGCACCCGGCCCCGGACGGCGAGTCTCTGCGGTTCGTCAGCGACATCAGCGGGCAGCACAACCTCTGGCAGGTCCCGAGCCGCGGCGGCTGGCCCCGGCAGCTCACCCTCTTCACCGAGGAAGTGGTCCGCGAGGCCCTGTTCACTGGTGACGGCTCCCGCATCGCCTTCGTCGCCGATCACCGGGGCGACGAGAAGTATCAGGTCTACCTGATGGAAGCCGTGGGCGGCTGGCCGGAGAAGATCACCGACCGTCCCGAGGTCCAGTACGAGCTTGGGTGTTTCTCCCCCTGCGGCCGCTACCTGGCCTTCTCGGGCAACGCCGCCAACCCGGAGGACATGGACATCTACATCTACGACCTGGAGACGAGGGAGACCCGCCAGCTGACCAGCGGCGGCGGCGTCCGCTACGTCTTCTCGTTCTCCCCCGATGGGTCCCGGCTGCTGGCCCAGCAGTTCTACGACAACACCAAGCAGGATCTGCTGCTGGTCGACGTGGCCAGCGGGGAGATCCGCAACCTCACCGCCGGCAAGGAGCAGAAGGCGTTCTTCCGCCCCGGCCCGTGGCTGAAGGATGGTTCCGGCTTCTACTTCCTCACCAACGACGGGCGGGAGTTCCAGGGCATCGGGTACTACGACCTCGCAGCGGACCGCTGGTCCTACGCTGTGACGGATGACTGGGACATCGAGCTGATAGCCCTGAACGGGGACCAGACCCTGATGGCCTACACCGTCAACGAGGCCGGGAACTCCGTCCTCCGCGTCGTCGAGCGGGAGAGCGGCCGCGCGCTCCCGCTGCCGGAGCTGTCCAAGGGGATGGTGCTGCGGGCCCGCTTCGCCGAGAACGACCGGCGGAACCGCCTCTTCCTGCAGATCACCACCTACAAGGAGGCCTCCAACATCTACGTGCTGGACCTGGAGGCCGGCACCCTCACCCGCGTCACCGAGTCGATGCTGGGCAACATCCCCGAAGAGGTCTTCGTCGCCCCCGAACTGGTCTACATCGACGCCCACGACGGCCTGCGCATCCCCGCCTGGCTCTACCGGCCCCACGGCGCCGGGCCCGATGCGAAGGTGCCCGCGGTGCTCTCCATCCACGGCGGGCCGGAGGCGCAGGAGCGGCCCAACTACAACTACGGCTTCTTCTTCCAGTACCTGCTCCACCACGGTGTGGCCATCCTCGCCCCCAACATCCGTGGCTCCACCGGCTTCGGACTCGACTACCAGAAGCGCATCCACCGCGACTGGGGCGGCGACGACCTGAAGGACATCGAGGCCTGCAACCGCTACCTCCGCTCGCTGGACTGGGTCGACGGCGAGCGCATCGGCGTCTGGGGCGGGTCCTACGGCGGCTTCGCCACCCTCTCCGCCCTCTCCCGGCTGCCGGACCTCTGGGCCTGCGGCTGCGACCTGTGCGGCCCGGCGAACCTCATCACCTTCTTGAAGTCGGTCCCCGCCCATTGGCGCCCGGCGATGAAGGACTGGCTCGGCGACGTCGACGAGGATCGGGACTTCCTCATCGCGCGCTCCCCCATCACCTACGTGGACCAGATCAAGGCGCCGCTGATGATCGTGCAGGGGGCCATGGACCCCCGCGTGATCAAGGCCGAGTCCGACCAGATGGTCGAGCGGCTCCGCGCCCTGGGCCGGGAGGTGGAGTACCTGGTCTTCGAGGACGAGGGCCACGGCTTCACCAAGCGTGCGAACCTGCTGAAGGCCTTCGCCGCCATGGCCGACTTCCTGATCCGGCATCTGGTGAGGAGGTAGCGCACCCATGGACAGGCGCCCCCGGTACCGGTTCGAGCAGTTCAGCGCGACCCGGCAGATCCTCGGCATGCACCCGGCCCCGGACGGCGAGTCGCTGCTGTTCGCCAGCGACATCAGCGGGCAGCACAACCTCTGGCAGGTCCCGAGCCGCGGCGGCTGGCCCCGGCAGCTCACCCTGTTCAACGGCTGCATCGTACCTGAGTACGACGGAAAATCGCACCAGGGGACGATGAGCGGCGCCGAACCGTGCCACATTTCTGTCCGTCTCTTAAATTGGTAACGTCCCACAGAGGAGGTAGCGGCGCACATGAACTCACGCCCCCGGTACCGGTTCGAGCAGTTCTTTGCGACCCGGCGAATCCTGTCCCTGCAGCCCGCTCCCGACGGCGAATCGCTCCTGTTCGTCAGCGACATCAGCGGACAGTGGAACCTGTGGCAGGTCTCCAGCCAGGGCGGCTGGCCCCGGCAGCTGACCCTGTTCACGGAGAACGCGGCGCGGGCCGGAATCTTCTCCAGGGACGGCTCCCGCATCGCCATCATGGCCGACCACCACGGCGACGAGAAGTTCCAGATCTACCTGATGGACGCCGTGGGCGGCTGGCCGGAGAAGATCACCGACCGGCCCGACGTGCAGTACTCGCTGGCGGCCTTCTCGCCCTGCGGCCGGTACCTGGCCTTCTCGGGCAACGCCGCCAACCCGCAGGACGTTGACATCTATATCTGCGACCTGGAGACCAAGGAGACGCGGCAGGTCACCCCGGGCGGGGGCCTGCGGTACGCCTTCTCCTTCTCGCCCGACGGCTCCAAGCTGCTGGCCGCCCAGTTCTACGGAAACACCAACCAGGACATCCTCCTGATCGACGTGGCCAGCGGCGAGATCCGGAACCTCACGGCCCACGAGGGGCGGGAGGTCAAGTACCAGCCAGGTCCGTGGCTCAAGGACGGCTCCGGCTTCTACTTCGTCACCAACGAGGGCCGGGAGTTCAACGGCATCGCGTTCTACGACCTGGAGGCGGACAAGTGGTCCTACGTCGTCACCGCAGACTGGGACGTCTCCGGCGGCGTGCTGAACGCCGACCAGAGCCTCATGGCCTACGTGGTCAACGAGGCCGGGCGCTCCGTGCTGCACGTGATCGAGCGGGAGACCGGCCGCCGCCTCGCCCTGCCGGAGCTCCCCATCGGCGTCATCTCCGAGGTTGACTTCGCCGGGCGGGACAGCCGGAACCGGCTCTTCATCCAGATGGCCACCTACAAGGAGGCCTCAACCATCTACGTGCTGGACCTGAGCGCCGGCACCCTCACCCGGGTCACCGAGTCGATGCTGGGCAACATCCCCGAAGAGGTCTTCGTCGCCCCCGAGCTGGTCTACATCGACGCCCACGACGGCCTGCGCATCCCGGCCTGGCTCTACCGGCCCCACGGGATCGAACCCGGGGCGAAGGTGCCTGCGGTGGTCTCCATCCACGGTGGGCCCGAGGCGCAGGAGCAGCCCGGGTACAACTACGGCGGCTTCTACCAGTACCTGCTCAGCCAGGGCGTGGCGGTCCTGGCCCCGAACATCCGGGGCTCGACAGGCTTCGGCATCGAATACCAGAAGCGCATCCACCGCGCCTGGGGCGGCGACGACCTGAAGGACATTGAGTCCTGCAACCGCTACCTCCGCTCGCTGGACTGGATCGACGGCGACCGCATCGGCATCTGGGGCGGATCCTACGGCGGCTTCGCCACCCTCTCCGCCGCCACCCGCCTGCCCGACCTCTGGGCGTGCGCCTGCGACTTCTGCGGTCCGGCGAACCTCATCACGTTCCTGCAGTCCGTGCCGCCGCACTGGAAGCCGATCATGAAGGCCTGGCTCGGCGACGTCGAGGAGGACCGGGACTTCCTCATCGAGCGCTCGCCCATCACCTACGTGGACCAGCTCAAGTGCCCGCTGATGGTCGTGCAGGGCGCCAAGGACCCGCGGGTGGTGAAGGCCGAGTCCGACCAGATGGTGGAGCGCCTCCGCTCGATGGGCCGGGAGGTGGAGTACCTGGTCTTCGAGGACGAGGGGCATGGCTTCACCAAGCGGACCAACCAGCTCAAGGGCTACGGCGCGATGGCCGACTTCCTGATCCGGCACCTGAAGAAGTGAGCGCGACACAGCACTGGCCGGGAGACCGTGCACTGCACGGCCTCCCGGCCTTCGTATGCATCCACCCCAGGTGTCTGCGCCCTGCGGGGTCCACCTGTCTGCCGACCTGCACCCTCCGCTGAACCAGGCGCTACGCCATTCCCACCACACTGAGGGCGATCAGGTACTGCGCCGCGAAGTAGGCGCTCATGACCCCCAGGTCCGCAAGGGGCAGCGGCCGGATGAACCGGTTCCACGCCAGGATGGCATCCGACAGGTAGAAGAGCAGCGCACCGGCGAACACGGCCGGCGAGCGGGTGGCCGCCGCCGCCAGCACCATCAGCGAGATCGCGCCGATGTAGAGGCCGACGGGCAGCAGGAGACGGCTTCCCCCCTCCCGCAGCACCCCGGGCCGCACCAGGCGGAAGAAGAGCGCCCCCGCCACCAGCAGCGCCGCCGCCAGCAGAGCGTCGGGCACGCCGACCACCGGCTCGAGGGCCGCGGCCACGCCGCCGGGCGAGGCGGCAGGCAGGCCGCCGGGGACAGTGGGCGGCGGGGACGCCGTGCCGTCGACGGCGGCGGGCACGGAGGCGGCCTGGGCCCCCCGGCTGTCGGCGCGCCAACTGAAGGCGGAGAGCAGTAGTTCCGCCGGAGCGCGGTGGCTGAACGCACGCCAGCCGAAGGCGGCGATGTAGAGCACGTGGGCGGCGAAGAACGATACGAGCCCGGCCAGGAAGCGGCCCTTCGGAAGCACCAAGAAGATGTCGCCGGCCAGCGAAAAGAGCAGGCCGGCCAGAACCAGGCCGCCGCTGACCCCGGCGTCCGGCAGGGCAGTTGCCGCCAGGGCGATGATCAGCACCATGGTCCCCGGCTTGAACAGGTAGCGCAGGGGTCGGTTCCCCCGCCAGATCGCCAGCAGGTCCCCCAGACCGGCGAGGCCGATCGCTGCCGAAAGCGGCCACAGCACCGCACTCACCCCCGCATGTCGCGTCTGTGCATGCGTCTTATTATTCTGTCTCCTGGCGGGATTCCCCTCCCGCCGCTGCATGTGCGAACGCCAGTTGCGCGTGCCGCCCTGTCACCAGTTCATCAGCTCCTCGTCCGTCTTGCTGCCCGGGCTGGTCAGCAGACCCGACCGCGGGATGTTCACACGGGCTTCCACGGTGACCTTGGCGTTCGGCCACACCTCCTTCCAGCGCTCACCGATGGTCTTGTAGTAGCGGGGGTATGCCAGCTGCAGGTGCTTGCCGAAGCCCGCGGGGTCCACGCCGCCCTTCTGGAGCCGCTCCACCAGGTCCGCTACGTTCCTGCGCACGTACGCGGCCATGTGCTCCTCCAGTAGGCGGCGGTCCTCCGGATGGTTCATCCGAAGTTTGCACTGGACCCTGCTCAGGTTGACGCTCGCCTTGACCCGCACCAGGAACGACACCTGATCTCCCTCCATGTGCGGATGCACAGACGCCCTGCCGCTCAGCACGTGCCCTGAGAAGGTACCCTCCTCGGGCTTGGGGCAGGGTACCGTAAGGATGGTTCCCTTCGAACTTCCGAGGAACCAGAGCAAGAACTGCGAGTCCGGCGGGTGGAGGATCATCACCAGTTCGTCCCCGATGAAGAGAGCCGCCCCCGACAGGACGGCCGCCTCCTCCGG
This sequence comes from Symbiobacterium terraclitae, assembly GCF_017874315.1. Taxonomy (NCBI): domain Bacteria; kingdom Bacillati; phylum Bacillota; class Clostridia; order Eubacteriales; family Symbiobacteriaceae; genus Symbiobacterium; species Symbiobacterium terraclitae. Next base: position 29,003 of record NZ_JAGGLG010000010.1, read on the forward strand.
CCCCACGGGCGTCAGCGCCTCGCGCTCCATCACCTTCAGCGCGTACATCCAGCTGGAGTGGGTCTCCGACGAACGCGCGACCAGCACGTTCTTCAACCGCCAGTCCACCCCGCCCTTGGCCTGCATCATCCCCACCAGGTTCATGGGCTGGAACAGCCTCAACTGCGGTACGGCCTGGAAGACGTCAGCCGCCCGCCCCTCCACGACAAAGGGTCGCAGCGTCAGCCGCAGTTCCGCGTTCATGGCCAGCGCGTCCAGCAGCTCGCCGACGCCGCGGGTGCGCGCGTACTCCTCGCCGATGAGCAGCACCCGCAGGTGGTCGAGCACGATCCGGCGCGACGAGGCCATTCTCATCTCCTGCAGGGCCTCGGAGATGGATGGCGCCTCGCGGGTCACCGCCCAGACCGCGGCGGGCTTTGCCGCTCCCCCGCCTCCCTGGCCGCCGAACTGCGGACGGGGGATGTAGAACGTCATCCGCACGGGCTCCTCCTCGCCCGCGTCCACCGCCATGCCCAGCACGATCCCGAGGTCGTTCAGCTCCGTCCGGCTCCAGCAGCCCGAAAGCGCCACCAGGGCAACCAGCAGGAGTATGCACAGCTTACGCACGCTGACAATCCCTCCGCCGGCGAAGGGCCACGAGCGCCGCCGCAGCCAGCAGCAGCAGGATGGCCCACTGGAGCCCCACGTTGAGCCAGATCCAACCGCCGCCGCGCAGCAGCGAGATCTCCTCGAGCCGGCCCTTCGTGAGCCGGGATATCGCCAACCCCACCAGGGCCACGCCCACGACAAAGCGAGGGTTGTTCCGCAGCCCCAGGGCCAGGCCGCCTTCCTCCACGGCGGCATAGAGGTTCAGGGCCGTCTTGACCATGCTCGACGCGATCCAGGGCACGATCACCGCTGCCTGTAACCGCTCAATGCCCTCGGTGACGTTGATGATGGCCATCAACTCGAAGGCGGGGTAGAGCTGGCGGGCGGGCAGGACCGAACCGAAGACCAGGGTGATCAGGAACATGTTCGCGGCCAGGAGGAGCGCCGCGCCGCCCACGCCGACCAGGGTCCAGCGGTAGGCGCTGACCTTCGGGTTCAGGTGGCGGATCAGGCTGAGTACGACGAGTGCGTCCGACGCCCAGGGGAGGGCGTAGAGCGACCCTCTCAGCACCCCGCCGATGCCGTGCCAGAGGAATGGGTCCACCTGGAGGATGCTGAACTCCCGGGCCAGGCCCAGGGGCAGCAGCACCACCGAAAGGAGCGGCGCGATGGTGTTGATGAAGGCGATGCGCGCCAGCGGCTCCAGCCCGGCCAGCACGGCATACAGCGTGACGGCGACGATGATGGCGCTGATCAGGATCCCTGGCGTGCCCGGCAGCAGGAGGACCTCGACGAAGTCGCCGATGTTGCGCAGGGCAATGGCGTAATGCAGGAGCTGGAGGATGGCGAACAGCAGACGGATGGGCACGGAGGCCCAGGGGCTGAGCGCGGCCAGCGGATCCCTGCCGGGGAAGCGGCTGGCGATCCAGACCACGCTCAGCGTGATGATCAGCCAGTAGACCCCACCCAGCAGGGCGGAGAGCCACCCCTCCTGTCCGGCCACGTCGAGCAGCGGCGCAGACAGCAGCATCACCTGCATGACGGCACCCATGATCAGCAGGATGGAGGCATAGAGCCCGCCGCTGATCCGAATCTGCACACCGGGTCACCTCACTTTCCGCCCCGCGGGGGCTTGGGCTGGCTGGTCGCACCGACTCGGCTGTGATCACCCATCGGCATAAACTGCGGCCGGTTGCGCATCGCCCACCAGGGAACGCGGATGACCACGTCCCTCAGGTCGCTGGCGTTCATCGGCATCACGGGTGAGAGGTAGGGCACCCCGAAGGAGCGCAGGCTGGCCAGGTGGATGAGCAGGCACAGCATCCCGACCACGATGCCGAAGAACCCGAAAGTGCCCGCCAGGATCATCATGGAGAAGCGGAGGAGCCGGATCGCCAGCGACATGGTGTAGAGCGGGATGATGAACGAGGAGATGGCGGTGAGGGCGACGACAATCACCATCACCGGCGAGACCAGGCTGGCCCGCACCGCCGACTCGCCGATCACCAGCGCCCCCACGATGGAGATCGTCTGGCCGATCGTCTTGGGCAGCCGCACACCGGCCTCGCGCAGCGCCTCCAGCGTCAGCTCCATGAAGAGCGCCTCCAGCAGGGCCGGATAGGGAACGCCTTCCCGGGCGGCCACCAGGCTGAGCAGCAGGTTCGTGGGGATGAGCTCGTGGTGATACGTGGTGACGGCGATGTACAGCGCCGGGCCCAGGAAGGCGACGAACAGGTAGACGTAGCGCAGGAACCGGTAGAACGAGGCAACCGGCCAGCGGTGGTAGTAGTCCTCCGGCGACTGCATCTCGGCGGCGAAGGTGGCCGGCATCAGCAGCACGTGCGGGGTGCCGTCGGTGATCAGGAGCACCTTTCCCTCCAGGAGGCCGGAGACCGCCACGTCGGGACGCTCCGTCGCCTTCACCTGCGGGAACAGGGTGAAAGTCTGGTCCTCGATCAGCTCCTCCACGTAGCCGCTCTCCAGCACGGCGTCGATGTCGATCCGCTGGAGGCGGCTGCGCACCTCCGCCACCAGCTCCGGCAGGGAGGTCCCGAGCATGTAGAGCAGGAACATGCGGGTCCGGCTGCGCTTCCCGAGCGTGAACGACTCGACCCGCAGGCGCTCGTCCCGGATCCGGCGCCGGATCAGCGCCAGGTTGATGGCGGCGACCTCGGTGAAGCCGTCCTTGGGCCCGCGCACGACCGGCTCGCCGCCGGGCTCCCCGGGGGGCCGGGTCGGTGGGCTGTCCGTCAGCATCCGGATGCAGACGTCCATCCCTTCCACCAGCAGGACGCAGTCGCCGGTGAGGACCGCGATCAGCACGTCCCGCATCGTGGAGACCAGCTCGTTCTTCACGCTGGGGTTCGCCTGATCCAGGAACTGCGGGGTGACCGTCCCCCCGGGGCCGGGAATGGGCTCGTTCCGCAGGCGGACCAGCAGGGACTCGAGGATGAGCATCACCTGTTTCCGGTTCGCCATCTCGTTCAGATAGCACATGGCGCCGGGCAGGTGGCCGCTGCCCAGGGACAGCGTGCGGATGACCAGGTCGGGAGATCCGCCCAGCAAGAGCCGGATCATCGCCAGGTTCTCCGTCAGCGAGGGGCTGATGGGCATGGACGAGGCCGCGCCCGACAGCGCCAGCATCAGTTCCTCGGACAGCGGCTCGCCGCACCGCTCGATCTGGTCTGCGAGCTGGTCTGCCTCTGCCACCTGCCACCGGCGCAGGTACTGGATGACCTCGGCCAGCGACATGACCGGACGCACCTCCTACCTGTGCTGGGTTATTGTTTGGAAGGTCTCGCCGGGGTATGCAGTGCCGGTCCGTCATGCTCGGCCGCGTGGCGGTGCGCTGTCGCAGTGATGGCAGACTCCCTGGAGCCCCGCCCCTCGCCATACGAAAACGCCGCCGACTGCTCGGCGGCGTGTTGCTCCGATCTCCTTTACTACCCCTTGGACTTCAGCGGCTGGATGCGCTGCACGGTTCGCCAGAGGAGTACGCCGATGATCAGCAGGGCGATCAGGCAGTACTTCCACCAGATCGCCTCGCGCAACGCCTCCGTGGAGAGGATGGGCGTGTAGAGCCGGGTCATCTCCGAGAGCGGCTGCCCTGCGGCGGCCGCCAGCCCGAAGGCGGGGTTGGTGTAGGCGAAGATCAGGCCCCAGACGGGCGGGTTGTCACGCTCGAAGAACACGTGGTACGTCAGGGCCCCGAACAGCGGGGACAGCAGGATCCAGGTCGTCACCACGCCGTAGGCCGCCACCACCGCCGTCTGGGTGCGCCGGTAGACCGCGCTGAAGTACAGCGAGACCGCACCGAGCAGCAGCACCGTCACCACGTAGACCACGGCGGAGAGGCCCAGCCGGTAGAGCGAGAACCCGCCGAAGAGGAAGATCAGCCCGAACACGGGCAGCGAGGCGAACATCAGGAGCAGGGCGAAGCCCGTGGCGGCGAGGAGCTTGCCCACCACCACCTGTGCGGCGGAGAGGCGTGTGATCAGCAGCAGGTCCAGCGTCTGCCGCTCCCGCTCGCCGGCGATGGCCCCGGCGGCCAGCCCGGGTACCGCCAGCACGAGAAGCACAAGCTGGAACATCGCCAGCGCGGCGTAGATGATCCCGCCCACCTCGGGGGCAAAGCCGGCGGGGCGGTTGCCCTTCATGGAGGCGGCGAAGATCAGCAGGGCGAGGAGCCCGAGCAGGCCCACGTAGAGCACGATCAGCCCCGGGGTCCGCCAGCCGCGCATCCGCACGCGCACTTCCCGCAGGAACACCGGGTTGCGTACGAATCCCCACCATGCGGTCACTGCTCCTCACCCCCCGTGATCGCCATGAAGACATCCTCGAGCTTCGACTTGACCTCGGCGAAGTGGACGACCGGCAGCCCGGCCCGGACCAGGTGGGCCAGCAGCGCCGCCGCCGCCTCGTCCTCCCCCTCCATCGCCACCCGCAGCGCCCCGTCCTCAACGGCGACGCTGCGGACCCCCGGCACCGCCATGACGGTCGCCAGGGTATCCGGGTGGACTGCACCCTGCGCACCGGGCTGATCAGCCCCGCCCTGCGCGTGCCCTGCACCCGCCTCGCCATGCGGGCCGGTCCCCAGACCACCCGCGAGGCGCACCTCGATCACCCGGGCGCCGGCCTCCCGCTGGATCTGCTCCACCGGGCCCGACACCACCATGCGCCCGGCGTGGATGATGCCAATGTGGGAGCACAGCTCCGCCAGCTCGGCCAGGATGTGCGACGAGATCAGAATCGTCTTGCCCCTGCGCCGCAGCTCCTGCAGGATCTCCCGCATCTCCACCCGGGCCCGGGGGTCCAGGCCGGAGGCGGGCTCGTCGAGGATCAGCAGGTCGGGGTCGTGCACCAGGCAGCGGGCGAGGCAGAGCCGCTGCTTCATGCCCCGGGAGAGCCCGTCGACGTAGGCCTCCCGCTTGTCTGCCAGGTCGACCAGCTCCAGGAGCGAGCCAATCAGTCGGTCCCGGCCGGCGGTGGGCACCCCGTAGCAGTCGGCGTAGAACTGCATATACTCGTCGACCCGCAGGTTGTCGTACACCCCGAAGAAGTCCGGCATATAGCCCAGCCGGGTCCGGGCCTCCTCCGGGTGCTGCAGCACGTCCACATCCCCGATGAACACCCGGCCGGCGTCAGGGCGCAGGAGCGTGGCGATGACCTTCAGGGTGGTCGTCTTCCCCGCGCCGTTCGGTCCGACGAAGCCGTAGATCGAGCCGGGTGCCACGGCGAAGGTGACGTCCCGCACCGCCTCCACGTCGCCGTACCGCTTTACCAGTCCTTCCACCCGCAGCATCAGCGCACCCCCTTGACTTCCACCGTGGGCGCCATGAACTCGGCCTCGACGGAGAGGTCGTAGCGCAGCTCGATCACCCCGCCGGGCAGCACGAACTGCTGCCAGTCGGGGAGGACGGTGCGCCGCGCGGCAAGCGGCACCCACTCGCCGCTCAGCTGGTTGCGGACGTAGACCGACATCACGGCCTCCCGCACGGGCCCGCGCAGGTCGATGGCCACCTCGGCCACCCGGGACGGATCCATCGGCGGCAGGGTGATGACGAAGTGGTGGCTGCCCGCCCGCGCCAGGTAGGCCGACTGCCCGACCAGGAGCACGGGGTCGGCGTCCACCGGGCGGCCGACGACCACCCCGGCCGGGAGGTCGCCGTCCGCACTGGCGGGGATCGGGTGGAACGAGTAGACCAGGTTCACGCCCGAGGCCCGCTTGCCGGGCGGATCGACGCTCGGCTGCGCCAGGGGCGCGTCGGTCCAGCCCAGCACCAGCAGCGAGGAGCCGAGCCTCCCCTGCCCCGCCTCCCAGACGAAGGCGCGCAGCTCCTCGATGCGCGGGTCACCGTCTGGATCGTACTCCAGCGTGGCCAGGGGGTGGATCCAGTCCTTGGGGTCCAGCCGGGCTCCGAGGCTGATCCGGAAGGGCTCCGAGGTCTCGCCCGGCCCCAGCGTGCCGATGCCCTCCCTGGACCGGTCGCTGAGGACCTCCACCCCCGTCACGACCACCGGCAGGCTGTTGCGGACCCGCCCGGTCACCTCGCCGCCGCTGACGACCAGGTCCACCAGCTCGAGCCCGCCGGACACCGCCACCGGCTCCTCCAGCGAGAATCCGGTCATGGTGTAGTTGGTCAGTCCGGTGAACTCGACCGCGGCGGCCCCGCCGGCGACGATCCGCGACTGCACGCCGCCCACCACGCTGGCGGTGCTCAGCACCCGCACGGGAGCGCCGCCGGGCAGGGGCAGCGTGAGCCTTGTCCGCCCTGGGGCGTAGATGCCGACATGGGTGGTCATCACGCCGGCGTCAGCCCCCGGCACAAGCTCCGTGGTCGTGATCAGGTGGCTGATGCCCGCCTGGAACCGGCCGGCGCCCAGACTGTACACGGCCCCCAGGAAGACCAGGGAGAGGACGGGCACGGTGAGCCAGGCCCACTCCCGCCGGTCCAGCCGGCGCAGCACCAGGAAGTTGACGGGGCCCACGACGACCAGGTAGCCCGCCAGGAGGACGCCCACCAGCCAGACGGCGGGAAGCCCCCAGTCGGGGATCCGCTGGATGGCCTGCTGCAGCCGCCAGTCTATCAGCATCACCCGGGGCTTGCCGGCAGCCGGTGCCACCACCCTGCCCAGGAGCGGTGCGAGCCCATCCCAGCCGGACACGGGCTCCAGCGTGGGGTCGAAGGCCAGGTAGACCACCCGCCCCGAGCCCACCTGCAGGACGGCAGCCAGCACCGGCGCGCCAGGGGCAGCCTCGCCGGCCGCAGCCTGCCCGGGCTCAGGCGACCCTCCCGCCCACAGGAGGGCGGAGCCCCGGACGAGCGGGCCGACACTCACGACGCCGGTCACGTCGAGCGCCACCCCGGCCGCGTCGCCGAGCGGAGCCATGGAGACCTCCTGGGTCCCCGTGATCTCCACGGGCAACAGGCGCTCCGGCAGCGGGCCCAGGGTCCGCTGCCAGTCGGGGCCGCCGAAGAGCAGGAGCGTGCCGCCCCGGGCGACCCAGGCCTCCAGCGCCTGCAGCTGGCGCGGGGTGAGCGCGCCGGTGTCGAACCCGGCCAGGGCGATGATGTCGAGGCTGCCCAGCAGGGTGGGGCTGTCGGGCAGGCTGTCCGGTCTGAGCTGCACCACCCGGGCGGTGCCCTCGCCCCCCTGCAGCGTGCCCAGGGCCCCGGCCAGGCCGCCGCCGTCTGCGAGCACGCCGATCAGCAGCCCCTCGGGCCGCAGCCAGTCGAGTTCAATCGTCCGCTGGTCCACAAGCTCCCCGCCGGCGCGGAGCTCCACCCGCAGCGGCCAGCTCTGCTCGTTGGGCAGGCTCACCGCCACCCGCTGGGCGCCGCCGGCGGGCAGGCTGTAGGGCAGGGCATACCGGGCGTAAGGCAGGTAGCCCAGGCCGGGGGGAGGGACGAGCTCCACCGTCACCTCGCCGGCGACAGCCTGGTCCTCGCTCTTCAGATCCACGAAGAGGGTGACCCACTCCCCCTCCTTCGCGCGGCCCTGGAAGGCGGGTTCTACGCTCATGCCGACACCCGCCGCCGCGGCGGGCGAGGCGGCCAGGAGCACCAACAGGAGTGCCCAGAGCCAAAATCTTCGCACGTTGTCTCCTCCTCGCAGTTCGCTCGGGGTTGTTGGCCACTCGCCCATCTGGCCTTTGGGCTAGTTGCCGCATCCGTCGGGGAAGGTGACCGCTCCCGCGTTGTCCACCCGTGCGGCCACCTTGTGGTACACATCGCCCATCTCCCACACCACGGTGACGAGCCAGCCGCCCTCCTCCAGCGGGGTCAGTTCGGTGCTGAGCAACGCGCCCCCCGGAGGCTGGCACTGCCCCGCGTACGCTTCCAGCACCCTTTCCTGGGCCTCGGGCGCCGTCAGGATGCCGGTCGGTACGGCGTCGACCTGCATGCTCTCCTCCCAGCGCCTGTCTGGGTTGAGGGTCACGGTTCCCTCGAGGTACTTGTCGAAGGTCAGGACCATCTGCCACTGCCCGTTGCGCTCCACGAGGTGGCGCTCCGCGTGGCGCAGAACATCGCCCGGCAGGGCGAGGTACAGCTCGTGGTTGAGGCGATCGCGGATCTCCCGGTCGGTCAGGAACGGCTCGGGCAGAATGGCCACGCGGTCGGGCAGCACGATTGCCGCCTTCTCCTCGTAGATGCAGCCGGCGGGACAGTCCATGCCGGGCCCGTGGCGGATCACCACGTAGCTGGCGGGCGTGCCGTCCACCATCGCCACCCGCTCACTGGCGCAGCGGTTGATCTGGCTCAGTTGCTCCTGGTCGATCACCCGGCGGGAGTCGGGGTCGCAGGTGGACGGGTCGATGTGGTACGGCCTGTCGCCGATGACGATATCATCCGCGGCGCCACTGCAACCAGCTGCCGCCAAGAGAACGAGCAGAAGCGCCGTCAATATCTTCTTCATTTCAGAACCCTCCGTTGCTCCATTGACGAAGGCGCTTCCCCGTGCGTTTCAGGCCCCTCCCGATCCTCAGGGCCAGTTCATTCCAAACATCAATGGCCGCAAGGAATCGTCGTTCTGCTCACGAAATAGTCATTCTACCCTATTGCCACTCAAGGCAGACCGGTGGTGAGACGTCGTGGCAACCCTGGGGCCCGCGCTCCGGCGGCCGCAGCTGTCGCTGCAGGTCCAGATCGCGCTGCTGGCGGCGGCGCTGGTGCTGGTCTCCGTCTGCGCCGGCACCGTCGTCGTGGCCTTCTACGCGCTGCGCACGGTGGAGGAGCAGGCCGGCCAGCGGGCGATGCACGTGGCCCGGACCGTGGCGGAGATCACCGACGTGAAGCGCTATGTCGGCCAGCCCGGCGGCGAGGCGGTCATCCAGCCGATCGCCGAGCGCATCCGCATTGCCAACGGCATGGAGTACGTGGTGGTGATCGACCAGGCCCGGCGCCGGTACAGCCACCCGCTCACTGCCCGCATCGGCACCCGCTTCGAGTCCGAGGACGGCGGGCCGGCCTTCGCCGAGCACTCCTACGTCTCCTACGCCCGGGGCGAGCGGGGCAACAGCGTGCGGGCCTTCGTGCCCATCATGTCCGAGGACCTGCGGGAGCAGGTGGGCGTGGTTCTGGTGGGGGTGATCACGCCCTCGGTGGCCGCCGTGCTCCACGACCTCCTGCCGCAGCTCACCCTCGCCCTGCTGGTGGCGTCGGCGGTGGGCCTCACCGGTGCCTGGCTCCTGGGCGGCCGCATCAAGCGACAGCTCCTGGGCCTGGAGCCGGCGGAGATCGCCCGGAAGCTGCAGGAGCGGGTGGCGATCCTGGACGCGATCGGCGAGGGCGTCGTGGCCATCGACCGGGAGCAGCGGGTGACGGTGCTGAACGCGGTGGCGCAGCGGGTGCTGGGCGCCGGCCGGGACGCGCTGGGGAAGCCCGTCTCCGAGGTGATCCCCAACAGCCGGCTGCCGCGGATCCTGGAGACCGCCTCCCCCGAGTTCAACCAGGAGATGGTGCTGGGCAGCACCGAGGTCCTGACCAACCGGGTGCCGGTCTGGCGGAACGGCGAGATCATCGGGGCTGTGGCCACTTTCCGGGACCGCACCGAGGTCCACCGCCTGGCCGAGGAGCTGACCGGCGTGCGGGCATTCGTGGAGTCGCTGCGGGCCCAGAACCACGAGCACATGAACCGGCTGCACACCATCGCCGGCCTGATCCAACTGGGCCGCTACCAGCAGGCCAGCGACTATATTTTCGCCAGCTGCGAGGAGCAGCAGGAGCAGGCCCGGTTCCTGGCGGGCCACTTTGCGGACCACCGGATCGCCGGCCTGCTGCTGGGCAAGCTGCACCGGGCCCGCGAGCTGGGGGTCCACCTGGAGCTCGACGCCGGGTGCCACCTGGGGCCCCTGGCCGACCACGACGCCGGTGCGCTGGTCGTAGTGCTCGGGAACCTGGTGGAGAACGCCATGGAGGCCGTGGCGGGGCTCCCGCCCGAGCGGCGGCGCGTGCACGTGTGGGTTGACGATGACGACGAGGGCGTGATCACGGCGGTGGTGCAGGACTCCGGTCCGGGCATTCCGCCTGAACTGCAGGAGCAGGTCTGGCAGCCGGGCTTCAGCACCAAGGCGGGGTCCGGGCGGGGGGTCGGGCTGGCCCTGGTCCGGCGGCGGCTGGAGAGCGCAGGCGGCCAGATCGACCTCGAGACGGGACCCGGGGGCACCCGCTTCACCGTGCGGCTGCCGCGGCGCCAGCCCGGAGCCAGAGGGGGGGACTGAGCGTGGAGACGTTCCGTGTGCTGGTTGTGGAGGACGACCCGATGGTGGCTGAGGTGAACCGCGCCTACGTGGAGGGCGCCGGCCCCTTCACCGTGGTGGGCACGGCCCGCACGGCCGCGGAGGGCCTGGAGCTGGCGGCCGCGCTCGCCCCGGACCTGGTGCTGCTGGACATCTACCTGCCCGACATGGACGGGCTGGCCGCCCTGCGGGAGATCCGGCGGCGGGAGCTGCCCTGCGACGTGCTGGCCGTCACGGCCGCACGCGACGTGCAGACCGTGCAGGAGGTGCTGCGGAACGGGGCTGTCGACTACATCATCAAGCCCTTCAAGTTCGAGCGCCTGCAGGCCACGCTCCTGGCCTATGCCCGGATGCGCGCCCGGCTGCGGGAGTCCGCCGACCTCAGCCAGGCGGAGCTGGACCGGTGGCGGGCGGGACTGGGCGCTGCGCCCGGCGCCCGGCAGGAGCGCTCCCTGCCCAAGGGTCTCACGGAGTGGACACTGCGACAGGTGCTGCTCTACCTCGTCAACGCCAACCGGCCGCTGTCGGCCGCGGAGGTGGGCAACGGCATCGGACTCGCCCGGGTGACGGTGCGGCGCTACCTGGACTACCTGGTGCAGGAAGGGCGCCTCGGCGTCGAGTTGCAGTATGCCCCGGTGGGCCGGCCCGTCTACCGGTACTTCCTCCGGTAGGGGCCGGCCCACCGGTTTTGGTCGCACAATAAGACCGAAATCTACGTTATGTTCCAAATCTATGCTTATCATTACGTCTGGTTATAAGCTACAGACAGGGAGGCGGTGCCTCATGCGGAGCACGGCCCGGCGGATCGGGCAGCACCTGCTCCCGCTGCTTATCCTCGCCATAACCCTCCCGATTGGCGGGTGCCTGCCCCGGCGGGTGGCCGACCACGAGCAGTGGGCGCCGGAGGAGCGCATCATCCTGACGTTCTCCCACGTGGTGGCCGAGCACACCCCAAAGGGGCTGGCGGCCCGGAAGTTCGCCGACCTGGTCCACGAGCGGACCGGCGGCCGGGTGGAGGTCCAGGTCTTCCCCAACGGCCAGCTGGTGGGCGACGGCGAGGCGGAGATCAGGGCCCTGCGGGAGGGGCGGGTGGACATGATCGCCCCCTCCACCGGCAAGCTGGCCGAGCTCTTCCCCGAGTGGCAGGTCTTCGACCTCCCCTACGTCTTCGCGGACCACGACGCCGTGGTCCAGGCGATGGAGGGCGCCATCGGGGAGCGGCTCTTCAAGGTGCTCCGGCGGCGGGGGCTGATGGGCCTCACCATGTGGGACAACGGCTTCAAGCAGATGACCTCCGCCGTCCGGCCCCTCATCCACCCCGAGGACTTCGCCGGGCAGCGGTTCCGGGTGCAGCCCTCCCGGGTGCTGGTGGAGCAGTTCCGCCTGCTGGGGGCCACCGGCCTGACCATCGGCTTCGACGAGACCTACCGGGCGCTGGAGGTCGGCCAGGTCGACGGGCAGGAGAACACCCCGTCCAACATCTACTCCAAAAAGTTCCACGAGGTCCAGCGGTACATGACGCTCTCCAACCACGGCTACCTGGGCTACGTGGTGATCGTGGACGCCGACCGGTGGCGGAACCTGGACGAGGAGGTCCGGGAGGTCCTTACCTGGGCGCTGGAGGAGGCTACCCGCTGGAACCGGGAGAACGCCGGCCGGCTCAACGCGGAGGACCTGGAGCGGATCCGGGCGTCGGGCCACGTGGAGATCCACGAGCAGACGCCCGAGGAGCGGGCTGAGTGGGCCGAAGCGCTCCGGCCGGTCTTCGACTCGTTCCTCACCACCGTTGACGACGCCGAGCTCAAATTGGCACTGGAGGAGTTGAAGCGCGCCGGCTCCCCCGTGCCAGGTAACCCATAGAGCAAGCAACGACCGAAAGGAGAAACCGTGATGAGGAGAGGTCCCGTTCGTGCCCTTGCGCTCCTGATGGCCGTTCTGCTCCTCGCGGGCTGCGGCGGCTCCGCCACGCAGAGCCCTGGCTCGTCCAGCTCATCCAGTTCCTCCGGCTCATCGGGCTCTGCCGGATCCGGCACCTCGAGCGGCTCGTCCGGCGCATCCAACCCGTCCAGCTCACAGGCCAATCTCCCCGATGAGATCGAGATCGGCATCATCACCGCCCTCACCGGCTCCGAGGCCAAGTTCGGCGAGGCCCACATGCGGGGCTACCAGATCGCCCTGGAGGAGATCAACGCCGCCGGCGGCGTGTTGGGCCGCCCGCTGAAGCTGATCGTCGAGGACGACGCCTCCAAGCCCGAGAACGCCATCTCCGCCGCTGAGAAGCTGGCCACCCAGACCAAGGTCCCGCTGATCATCGGCTCCTACTCCTCGGCGGCCACGCTGCCCGCGGCGCAGACCGCCACCACCTACCAGGTGCCCTTCATCGTGCCGACCGCCGCGGCCGACAACATCACCGAATTCGGCTCCAGGTACGTCTTCCGCATCAACTCGCCCTCATCCGAGTACGCATCCACAGTCGTCAACTTCCTGATGGACCAGGTCAAGCCCAAGACCATGGCCATCGTCTACGAGAACACCAACTTCGGCACCTCCACCGCCCAGCCGGCCAGGGAGCTGGCCGAGAAGGCCGGCATCCAGGTCGTGGCCTACGAGGGCTATGCCAAGGGCGCCCCGGACTTCAAGCCGCTGATCACCAAGGTGAAGGCCGCCAACCCCGACGTGGTCCTCTACGTCTCCTACCTGCTCGACGCCACGCTGCTCATGCGCCAGGCCCGCGAGCTGGACTTCAACCCGAAGGTCTACATCGGCGCAGGCGCCGGCTTCTCGACCCCGGAGTTCGTGCGTGAGGAGGGCGCCGGCAAGGACGCCGAGTATACGTTCTCCGCCACCCTCTGGACCACAGATGTCGCCTGGAAGGGCGCCAAGGAGTTCGCCGAGGAGTTCGAGAAGCGCTACGGCGTCGAGCCCGCCTACCACTCGGCCGAGACCCACGCCGCCCTCTACCTCGTGAAGGACGTCCTGGAGCGGGCCGGCTCGCTCGACCGTGAGGCGGTCCGCCAGGCCCTCGCCGAGACCGACATGGGGCCGGACGCCACGATCTTCGGGCCGATGAAGTTCAACGAGAAGGGGCAGAACGCCCACCCGATGCTGGTCACCCAGGTTCAGGACGGCAACTACGTCACCGTCTGGCCCAGCGAGTACGCCGCGGCCGCCCCCATCCTGCCCACCCCGACCTGGTCCGAGCGGAAGTAAGGAAGAGCGACGGCGCCCGGCGCACAGCCGGGCGCCGTGGAGAAAAGGGGTTGAACGCGTGGAACTTCTCGCACAGCTGCCGCAGAACCTGGTGAGCGGCCTCCTGCTGGGCGGCATGTACGCGCTGATCGGCGTGGGGCTCGCCCTGGTCTTCGGCGTGATGGACATCGTGAACCTGGCCCACGGCGCCTTCCTCATGGTGGGCATGTACACCACCTATCTGCTGGTGAACCACCTCGGCCTCGACCCCTACCTGGGCATCCTGGTCAGCGGCCCGATCCTGTTCGTCCTGGGCATGCTGATCCAGCGGCTGGTGATCAAGCGCATCGCCACCGCGTCGCACATGAACCAGATCCTGCTCACCGTGGGCCTCTCCATGGTGCTCGTCAACACGGCGCAGCTGCTCTTCACCGCCGACTACCGCCAGATCCGGACCAGCTACGCCGAGACGGTCATCCGCATCGGCAGCGTCTCCATGAACCTGGCCTACATCATCTCCTTCTTCCTCGCGGTGGCCATCACCGTCGGCCTCTACCTCTACCTCATGAAGTCCGAGTTCGGGCGGGCGCTCCGGGCCACGTCGCAGGACATCCACGCCGCCCAGCTGATGGGCGTCAACGTGCAGAACGTCCAGATGACGGCCTTCGGCCTCGGCATGGCGCTGGCCGGCGCCGCCGGCGCCCTGCTCACCCCGGTCTACTACCTCTACCCCACCGTCGGTGAGAACTTCGGCCTGAAGGCCTTCACCATGGTGGTGCTCGGCGGCATGGGCAGCGTGGTCGGCGCCGCGCTGGGCGGCGTCACCCTCGCCCTGGCCGAATCGCTGGGCCAGATCTTCGTCGGCCACGAGCTCAAGGATGCCATCGGCTTCTTCGTCTTCATCCTGGTCCTGCTCTTCAAGCCGGAGGGGCTGTTCGGGAGGGCACGGGCATGAGCAAGGTCAAGGAGCTGATCCTGCCGGTCCTGCTGGCCGTCGCCGTGCTGGCCGTCCCCCTGGTGATCAAGAACCCGTACTGGCTGAACGTCCTGATCCTGATCCTGGTCTGGACCTCCCTGGGCACCGCCTGGAACATCCTCGGCGGCTACGCCGGCCAGCTGAGCCTGGGTCACTCGGCCTTCTTCGGTCTCGGCGCCTACACGCTGGCCATCACCGCCACCCGCTTCGGCTGGAACCCGTGGCTCGGCATCGCGCTGGGCATCCTGCTGGCCGTTCCGCTCTCGCTCTTCATCGGCTCCATCACCTTCCGGCTCCACGGCCCCTACTTCGTGCTGGGCACCCTGGCCATCGCCGAGGTACTGCGGCTGGTGGCCCTGGCCTGGCGGTCGGTGACCAACGGCGCCGTGGGCATCATGGTGCCCCGGCTCTTCATGGGCATCTCCCGGGCCCCGTTCTACTGGTTCATCGCCGCGGTGGCCATCGTCGCCGTGGGCCTCACCTGGTGGATCGAGCGGAACAAGGTGGGCTACTACTTCACGGCGATCCGCGAGGACCAGGAGACCGCCGAGTCCATCGGCATCAACACCACCGGCTACAAGAACCTGGCCCTGGTGATCAGCGCGGTGATCTCGGCGGTGACCGGCGCATTCTACGCCTCCTTCCTCTCCTACATCGAGCCGGACATCGTGCTCTCGGAGCCGGTCTCGCTGCAGATGGCCATCGTGGCCATCATCGGCGGGCGGGGCACCGTCTTGGGGCCCACCGTCGGCGCCACCCTGCTGGTCCTGGCCAGCGAGCTCTTCCGGGCGCAGTTCAAGCAGGCCCACCTGCTGATCTACGGGCTGCTGCTCATGGCCGCGATCCTCTTCCTGCCCGGCGGCGTGCTGGGCACGATCCAGCAGCGGCTGAAGGACCGGCGGGCGGCCCGGCTCGCAGCGACGGGCGCCACCTTCGTCGCCCGAAAGGAGGCGAGCTAAGTGGAGGCACTGCTCGAAGTCACCAACCTGACCAAGGCGTTCGGCGGCCTCTACGCCGTGCGCGGCGTCTCCTTCGCGGTGCAGAAGGGCGAGGTGCTCTCG
Source organism: Symbiobacterium terraclitae (assembly GCF_017874315.1). Classification (NCBI taxonomy): domain Bacteria; kingdom Bacillati; phylum Bacillota; class Clostridia; order Eubacteriales; family Symbiobacteriaceae; genus Symbiobacterium; species Symbiobacterium terraclitae. The sequence continues at coordinate 44,556 of NZ_JAGGLG010000010.1, forward strand.
ATCATCGGCCCCAACGGTGCGGGCAAGACCACCGTCTTCAACCTGATCTCCGGCTTCCACAGCCCCACCGAGGGCGAGATCCGCTTCAAGGGCGAGGTCATCAACCGGTTGAAGCCGCACCAGCGGGCCCTCAGGGGGCTGGGGCGCACCTTCCAGATCGTGAAGCCCTTCCCGGGCCTCTCGATCCTCGAGAACGTGATGGTGGGCGCCTTCGCCCGAACCAACTCCGTGGCCCAGGCCCGCGCCGAGGCCATGCGCATCCTGGAGTTCGTCGGCCTGCACGGCAGGGCGCACCTGCTGGCCTCCACCCTCACCCTGGCCGGCCGCAAACGGCTGGAGGTGGCCCGGGCGCTGGCGACGAAGCCGGATCTGATCCTGCTGGACGAGGTCTCGGCCGGCCTCAACCCCACCGAGGTGGAGGAGATGATCGCCCTGCTGCGCCGGCTGGCGGACATGGGTATCGGCTCTGTGGCCGGCGTGGAGCACGTGATGCAGGTCGTGATGACCCTGTCTGACCGGGTCGTGGTACTCAACCACGGCGAGCTGATCGCCGCGGGGACACCGCAGGAGGTCGTCAACAACCCGGCCGTCATCGAGGCCTACCTGGGCGGGGAGGTGGCGCACCATGCTTGAGCTGCGTGACGTGGCGGTGGACTACGGCGACGTGCGGGCGCTCTGGGGCGCCTCCCTCACCGTGGAGAAGGGCGCGATCGTCGCCCTGGTCGGCGCCAACGGCGCCGGCAAGTCGACCACGCTGAAGGCGATCTCGCGCATCATCCCCCTGAGCGGCGGTTCCATCCACTTCGAGGGCGAGCCGATCCACACCCTGGCCTCCCACCAGGTGGTGGCCCGCGGGGTGGTGCAGGTGCCCGAGGGCCGCCGGCTCTTCCCCAAGATGACCGTGCTCGAGAACCTCATGGTAGGCTCCCACCTGCCGGCCGCGCGGCAAAAGCGGGCCGAGGCCCTGGAGCGGGTGTACGCCTTCTTCCCGAAGCTGAAGGAGCGGGCGCACCAGCTGGCCGGCACCCTTTCCGGCGGCGAGCAGCAGATGGTGGCCATCGGCCGGGGGCTGATGGCGCAGCCGAAGGTGCTGATGCTGGACGAGCCCTCGCTGGGCCTGGCGCCGATCGTCGTGAAGGAGGTCTTCGCCATCGTCCGCCGGCTGCGGGACGAGGGGATCACGGTGCTGCTGGTGGAGCAGAACACCGCCCAGTCCCTGGCCATCGCCGACCGGGGCTACGTGATGGAGAACGGCCGGATCACGCTGTCGGGAACCGGGCAGCAACTGCTGGAGAACGAGCACGTGAAGAAGGCCTACCTCGGGGCGTAGGCGGCCCCGGATCCGCGAGCCCGGGTGTGGGTGGCCACACCCGGGCTCATGCTTGAGGCACGACCCTGGCGAGCAGTCGTCGCGGTTCGATCCTGCCGGGTTGTTGCGGGCCCGAGGAACACGGAGAAAGCTGTCCCGCCGCGCGCAGGAAGGCCCCCTTCCGCCCAGTCCGGAAGAGGGCTTTACACGTGCGGGGGCGGCTGGCCAGATGCCGGGCGCCGCCGCCACCCGGGAAGGGAGGCTGAGCCACCCCACCGGTCCGTGACACCTCCTGACGCATTCCTGGTTGGCCTCTGCGCGGGTCGAGTCGGGTCGCTTGCTGTGGCTCTTTCCCTTCCGCCCGTAGCTTGCGCGTCACAGGGTACCGCCAGTCTCCGGCAGTGACCCTATTCGGAATAGTCCTTTTGTACTATACTTGACACAAACGCTTGTCTCCCTGCGCACGCACAGGCCACGCCCCCGCGGCGAACGGCCGGCCCGCACAGGGGGGCCGGCCCCCGGATATCGCAGGGCGGCCGTGCAGGAGAATGGGCATTTCAGGTCAAAAGCCTCCGTCACGACAGAACATTCATGTGGGGGAGTCGCCGCAGTGCCGCTGCTCACGATCGTGGCCCTGGTTGTCGCCGTCCTGGCGGTGGGTTTCTCGTCGATCATCATCCGGCTCTCTGAGGCCCCGGCCCTGGTGCTGGCGTTCTACCGGCTGGCCCTGTCGGTGCTGCTGCTGGCCGGCCCGGTGCTGCTGCGGGAGCGGGAGGCCCTGCGCCGCCTGGACCGGCGTGACTGGCTCCTGCTCACCGGCAGCGCCCTGGCGCTGGCGCTGCACTTCTACACCTGGATTGAAAGCCTCCGCTTCACTACGGTGGCCTCCTCCACCGTGCTGGTGACGGCCAACCCCTTCATCGTCCTGGCCCTGGGCTACTGGCTGCTCGGGGAGCGGACGAACCGGACGGGCGTCATCGCCATGGTCATCGGCGTGGTGGGCGGCGTCATCGTCGGCTGGGGCGACTTCCGGGTGTCCGGGTCGGCCCTGTTCGGCGACCTGCTGGCCTTCCTGGGCGCGGTGACGATCTCGTTCTACACCGTCGCCGGGCGGTTCGCCCGGCAGAAGATGTCCGCCGGGCTGTACTCCTGCATCGTCTACGCCCTCTCCGCCGCCTTCCTGTGGCTCCTGATGCTGCCGCAGGGGATCCCCCTGTCGCCGTACCCGGCGCGGGAGTGGGTGCTGTTCGCGGCCCTGGCGGTCATCCCCACGATCTTCGGCCACACGCTGTTCAACTGGGCCCTGCGCTGGGTCGGCGCCGCCACGGTCTCCATGAGCACCCTCGGCGAGCCGGTGTTCGCGACCGTCCTGGCGTGGATCATCTTCCGCGAGGCGCCGGGGTGGACCACGGTCGCCGGAGGCGTCCTGCTGCTGGCCGGAATCTGGCTCTTCGTGCGGTGCGGGTCGCCCGAGCCAGCTGCCGAAACGAACCCGCAGCGGCGATCGTATCCTTTCCGCCGCGTTTCCCGTGGCACTGGGTGAAGGAGTACCCGGGAGGGATGCGCCGATGGACTCACCCGGCACCCTGCAGCGCCTGGGCCGCCCCGTGGGGGAGGCCCGCAGGGCGTTCATGCGGCTCATCGAGCCGCACCGGCCCGACCTCTGGCGCTACTGCCTGCGCCTGACCGGCTCGGCCTGGGACGCCGACGACCTGATGCAGGAGACGATGATGCGGGCCTTCGCCCGGCTCACCTGGTGGGAGCCGGTGGAGGCCCGCCCCTACCTGTTCCGCATCGCCACCAACGCCTGGATCGACGACGTACGCCGGCGGCGTGTCACCCCGGTGGAGCTGGACGCGGCGGAACCGGCCGGCGAGGAGCCCGACCCCGTGGAGACGTGGGCGGCCATGGAGCACCTCGTCGCCGCCCTGCCGCCGCGCCAGCGGGTGGTCCTCCTCCTCACCCAGGTCTTCGACTTCACGGCTGCGGAGGTGGCCGCCATGCTGCACTCGACCGAGGGTGCGGTGAAGGCCGCCCTGCACCGGGCGCGCGCCGGATTGCGGGCGGCCGCCGCCGGCGAGGGACCGCCGGTCGGTGCCGGCCTGCGGACCAGGCCCCCGGCCGATCGACCGCCGGCCAGCGGGGACCTGCGGTCCGATGCCCTGGGCAATCGGCTGCCAGCGAGCGGGGACCCGCAGCCCGCTGCCCCAGGCGAACGGCGGCCGACCCGTCCGACCGTCCCCGTGCCCAGCGCCGTGGTCGCCGCGTACCTGGATGCCTTCAACCGCCGGGACCCCGACGCCATCGCCGCTCTCCTGACCGAGGGCGCCGAATGCGATATCGTGGAGTGCGGCGTCGAGTACGGCCGGGAGGTCATCCGCAAGTACTCGCTGGAGGACTGGACCCGGGATCCCCGGCCACAGTGGGCGGAGTACGGGGAGCTGGACGGCGAGCCCGTCGTGTTCGTCTACTTCCGGACCGAGGAGCACGGGCGTGCCCTGGGGCAGCTTGTCCGGCTCACCACCGCGGGAGACCGCATCACGGCGATGCGCCTGTACTACTTCACGCCCGAGCTGATCCGGTACGCCGCCGGCAGGCTGAACGTGCCGGCCTGCACGTGGGGCTACTTCCACCAGGGGGAGGGGTAGATCGTGAGCAGTCGACCCACCCGGGCGATCCCGGTGCGCGACCTGGAAGAGAGCGTGCGGTTCTACACGGAGCGGCTGGGCTTCCGGCTGGTCGCGCGCCACCCGGACGCCGCTCACCTCGAGACGCCGTCCGGCCACGTGCTGCTGGCCGGGCCCGCAGTCGACCCGGCGCCCTACCTGGCGCCGCCGGGGACGCGGGCCAGGCCGGGGGCGGTGCTCTACTTCTTCACGCCCGACATCGAGGCGACGGCCCGGCGGCTGCCCGAGGCGGTCCTGGTGCGGACGGACTGGGGGGAGCGCAAGCTCGAGCTGCCGGACCCCAACGGCTACACGGTCAGCTTCTGGACCGAGAACGACCTGACGCCCGAAGAGGCCCTGGCGCTCTTCCGGTCGGCGCCCGACCGCCTCGAGGCCGCGCTGGCCGGCCTCACCGAGGCCCAGCTGGACCTGGCCCGGGCGCCGGGCAAGTGGTCGATCCGGCAGATCGTCCACCACATGACCGACTCCGCCGTGGGCGCCATCGCCGGCCTGCGCTACGCCATCGCCGAGCCCGGGCGCCTCTACCGCCCGAACCCGTACAGCCCCGACACGTGGGACGAGGGGCTCCACTCGCACCGGCGGCCGGTGGGGCCGTCAGTGGCCCTGTTCCGGGCCGTGCACGAACACCTGGTGCAGCTGATCGAGTACGTGCCGGGGGCGCTCCAGCGGTACACCGTGAACGAGGCCGGGGCGCGGATGCCCGTCGGCCGGATGGTGGGGATGCTGGCCTGCCACGCGGCCGGCCACGTGGAGCAGATCCGGGAGACCCGGCGGGTCCACGGGATCTGAAGGGCCCCGCCCCGGGGCGGATCAGTCTCCCCTCAGGTGGCTGGTGACGGCCAGAGTTGCGGCCGCCAGGGTGAACGCGAGCCCCAGGGTCCACCCGGTCAGCGCGGCGTATCGCACCGCGCCCTGCAGCGACAGCCCGGCCATCAGGCACGCGCTGCCGCACAGAAGAAGCACCGCCGCATGCCGGCGCATGTACCTGCCCCCCATCTCGCAGGACTGCCCCCGCCTGCCGGGCGGGGAACCCAGAGTACCTTATGCCGCCCGGATCCCGCCTCAGTCCCGTTCCCTGCCGCTTCCGTCCCATTCGCGGACAGAAACTGTGTGGGGGGATGTGCCCCGTCGGGCACATCCCCCCACGTTTCGGTACTCGCAGCGGCCGCCCGCTACCGCGGCCGCGGGAAAATCCGCCCCGTCCGCTCGCCGTAGCGCCGGTCCTCGTCGCCGAAGTGGCGGAGCATCTTCCGCTCCTCCTGCGGCACCCGCACCAGATCGAGGGGCAGCAGGGAGACGAGGCTGGCCGGGCCGGCGATCCAGTTCTGGAGCAGCAGCGCCTGTGCCGCACGCCCGGGCGCCTCGGCCGGGTTGCCCGTGTCCCTGGAAAAGATGTACAATCCAGTTCGTGGCGGTCGTGCATCCAGACGGACTCCAGGAGGCGAACGGGCGATGTGGAAACTCTACGCACTGTTGTCAGCACTGTTTGCAGCGCTCACGGCGATCCTGGCGAAGATCGGCATCAAGGGCGTCGACTCGAACCTGGCCACGGCGATCCGCACCACGGTCATCATCGTCCTGTCGTGGGGCATCGTCTTCACCATCGGCGCCCACCACGGCATCCGCGCGCTCACCCGGCACAACTGGACCTTCCTCATCCTCTCGGGCCTGGCGACCGGCCTCTCCTGGCTCTTTTACTACAAGGCCATCGCCGAGGGCGACGTCTCCCGGGTCGCCCCCATCGACAAGTCCAGCATCGCGCTGACGCTCATCCTCTCGTACATCATCCTCGGCGAGAAGTTCACGCCCCAGACGCTGCTGGCGGGCGGGCTGATCGTCGCCGGCACGTTCCTGATGCTGTGGAAGTAGCGGGGCGCACCCGCCGGTTGGCGTCATGCGGCAGAACCCCCTGCCCGGAGCACGGCAGGGGGTTCTGCGCGTCTTCTACTCTCCGTAGTAGGCACGCCGCAGCGGCTCGATCTCCAGCTTGCCCTCCATCGTGTACAGGACCTCAAGCACCCGCTGCACCCTGGCCGGGTCGGGGTCGACCAGCCACTCCTCCTCCATCGCCCGGGGGACGACCTGCCAGGAGAGGCCGAAGCGGTCCTTGAGCCAGCCGCAGGGCCCTTCCTGACCGCCGTCGGCGGTAAGGCGGGACCAGTAGTAGTCGATCTCCTCCTGGGTCTCGCAGAACACCTGAAACGAGACGGCCTCGGTGAACTTGAACTGGGGACCGCCGTTCAGGGCCATGAACTCCTGACCGTCCAGCGTGAACACCACGGCCATGACGCTGCCGGCCGGCCTGCCGTGGATCTCCTGCCCCGCCTCCGCGAACCGGGTCACCCGCACGATCCTGGCGTTGTCGAAGATGGAGGTGTAGAACGTCGCCGCTTCCTCAGCCTCGGTATCGAACCACAGGCACGGAACCACCCGCTGCAACTTGGCCACCGCACATCCCCCATTTCGCTTCCGGACCGTTGCGGCCCCGTTACCGGGTTCCCCGCACCGATCCGTTGCTGGGTAGTATGGTTTCCGCACGGGTGGGACCGATGCCTGCAGCCGGGGGACAAAGATGTGCGTCACTCCGCCTCCGGCCGGCCGAAGGCGTGGGCGGTCCCCGCACCGACGAGGACAGCTCCGAAGGCGCTGAGGAACGGCGCCAGTGCCAGCTGGCCCAGCAGGCGGCCCAGCGCGCCGGCACCGTTCGTGACCAGGAGCATCGTGAGGGGATGGGCGGCTGCCAGGATGACCCCTACGACTCCATACACGGCCAGCAGCCCCCAGTGCAGCGCGACGCGGTGATGGCCGCGCGGCCGCTGCCAGACCAACGGAGCGAGGAGCAGGAACCCCGCCAGCGCCAGCAGCGCGCGGGACACGGCGAAGTAGCCCCAGGAGAACGTGTTCGTCCGCTCATCGAGGACCAGCGGCCAGACCAGCCCCGCCGCCCAAACCGAGGCCAACCCGCCGCAGATCGCAGTGAGGTGCGTCCCCCATCGACGCATCCGTCATCCTCCTTCCCGCAGTCTCTTCGCGCCTCTGCTAACAGTGAGACGATTTCCGCGCCGCTTTGCGTTCGGTCCTGGCGATTGCCGGTTGGGCCGGGGGCATTCGCGGCTAACGTACCGGGGGCGCCGCCCCTGAGCAAGGCGGCTCACGGTGCGGTGGCAGTGCCCTTGCTCCGGGTCGGCGGACAGCTCCTGGCCCTTCCGGAACACAGCAGGGTCCGCACCTCCGTGGGTGCGGACCCTGTGCTCTGCTCTGCTGGAACGTGGTGCGCCCGGGTGCCCCGCCCCTCTGTGGCCGAGTCGCGGCGCATCGGACGGCGTCCAGGCCCTGGGCCCGTCTCATCAGGGCCGCGGTGCGGGAACCGGCTTCCGCGGCTGCAGCGGGCTGCCCGCCAGGATCTCCTCCACTTCCTCGTAGCCCTCGGGGAAGGCGTAGTTGTACCGGGCCGGCAGGGCGAAGACGTACTCGTCGTTCCGCCCGAGTTCGGTCGGCCCGATCGGCGCGGCGCCGATGTGGAACTCCCCCGCCTGCAGGGCCTCCCATTGGCTCAGGGTGAAGACCATGATGGGGATGTCCTGCCGGGGGGCCTCGGCACGCCACCCGGGGTGCCGGATGCGCAGCAGCGGACCGGTCTCCACGGGCTCGCTGCCGCCGACGGGGAGGCCCTCCCAGGTGTCGGTGACGATTGTGTAGCCCTGCCAGCTCTCCGGAAGCGAGAAGACGAAGCCGTACTCGCCGTTGATGTACGTCACCGGCCCGGGGGCAACGTAGTCGCCCAGTGTGACCTCGGTGATCAGCCAGCGGTCACCGGTCCGGGTCACCACGAGCGTAATGGCCCGCTTCGCGGAGAAGCCCTGCTCCGTATCCTGGCTCGTCTTCAGGATGATCTCGCCCTGCACCTCAAAGGAGTCGTCGGCTCTGCGGGTCACCGTCACGATCTCGATCCGGTCCGGCCACGGGCTGGATACGGTTCGCCCGGGGGCGTTCGCCGGATCTTGCTGCCACCGCTCCAGGAGCTCGGGGGAGACCAGGTCGCCGTACTCCTCCCGCATGCTCGTGCCCAACACCTCGGGAGGGGCGAGCAACGGGATCATCTTGAGCCTGCGGCCGAACTCCTCGACGACGGCTCGAGCGGCCTCCTCGTCGCCGGTCTTCTGCCGATGGGCGGATGCGCCCGGCGCGTCGGTCTCGTGCACCCGGTTAGCGGCACGCGCGGGGCCGATCCCCTGATCAGCTGCATCCTCCGCGCCGCGCGCCTGCTCCTTGTCTGCAGCAGCCTGGTGCAATGCAGCGGAGGACGTCTCTCCGTTTTCCGGGCTCAGTGCGGGAGCACCCGTCGCCGCGCACCCGGACAGGGAGAGTGCAACGATCACTGCAAGGAGAGCTGAGTGTAACTGTTTCATGGTAACTACCTCCTCCAACAGCGCTTCACCCGCTTGGACGGACCGGAACGCGAAGCTGTTTCATCGCGTCACCCCTCCGGCCTCCATGCACAACCGCTCAGGCCCTCCTTCCAGGTGGTGCCCACACCTTGCCCACTGCGGGGGCCGGACGGGCATGCCGTATGAGGGTCAGGGTTCGTACCGCTGTCCCGGGCACGACAACCCCCGATGCATCGTAACCCTGGTCATGTGCAGTAGCGCCACTCCGCCCCTCGACGGCGAGGTTCCCTCTCCCCGGTCCCGCCCCGCATCCCCCATCTCACATGCTTTGCAACCAACCGCCACCAAACTCGCATGTCGTGTGAGCATTGCTGTGCCCGTCGCAGTGCTTCAGGGCCTGACCCCCTGCGGTGCCAGGCGCGCGGGCACTCCAGGCGCGCTCCTCCTTGTTGCCCCGACCCACGACCGCCTGTTCTCATGACTCCAGGCCCTGGTGTGCCCCGGCAGTCTCACAAGCCTTGCCAGTTTCATGACCAGGCTTGCATCTCGTGTGAGCGTCGCAGGAGGCCGGGTGCTCCACCGTCCTGGTCCCGCCACACGGGTCGCCTCCGCCTGGCCAGCCTCACACGCTTTGTCAGTTCCACGCGCCAACCTGGCATGGCGTGTGAGGCTCATGCGCGACCGTGGCGCCGCGCCCCCCGTTTCGCGCCCCAGCCTCACACGCTCTGCCAGTTCCACGCGCCAACCTGGTATGTCGCGTGAGGCTCATGCGTGATCGAGGCGACGCACCCCCCTGTCTCGCGCCCCAGTCTCACACGCTTTGCCAGTTCCACGCGCCAACCTGGCAGATTGTGTGAGGCTCATGCGTGACCGAGGCGCCGCGCCTCCTGTCTCGCGCCCAGTCTCACACGCTTTGCCAGTTCCATGCGCCAACCTGGCAGGTTGTGTGAGGCTCATGTGCAACCGAGGCGCCGCGCCCCCTCGTCTTGCGCCCCAGCCTCACACGCTCTGCCACTTTCGCACCCCAGACTTGCATGTCGTGTGATCGGCGCGACGAGGTCGGGAGCGCGGCACCCCGTCTCCCGCGATCTGCCGCTGCCAGTCGCCAAACGCGCACATCGTGTGAGCATTGCAACGCCCCGTGAGATGCCGAAGGGCGGAGGCGCTCGCCTCCGCCCCAGACACACCCGTCGTGTGGCGACAGTTCTACCCCATGGCCTGGAGATTCTCGAGCTCCGGCGGCATCAGGAACACCCCGTCCGGCGACCGGCCGATCGGCGCGACGGCCGCGATGGCGTCCCGGTTGAGCGGGCCGTAGATGTGGGGATAGATGCCGGCCGGGTCTTCATACTTGATGGGCGCCTGCACCTTCTCCTTGTCGATGTACAGCACCACCCACTCTCCGGGATCGTCTCGATACAGGAGCGTCAGGATGATCGAGACCGCCTCACGCCCGTCCGTGCAGTGGATGAAGCCTTCCCGTTCGAAGTCCGCCGGTACGTATGGCTGCGCCGGGTCCAGACGCTCGTACCAGGCCCTGGGCGTTCCGTGATACGTGATGCGCACCGCGAAGACCTCCCCGCCCGGCATGGTGCGTGCCGCGGCCGCACTCGCATCCAGCGCAGCCGGCACCGCGAGCCTCTGCTCAGCCTGCCGGATCAGCAGAAGGTTTCGACGCGACCTCCGCCCTACCCTACCACCGGCGTCTTCGGCATCCATGCGGGCCGCCGCGCCTCGTAGGCGGCGATCTCCGCCTCGTGCTGCAGCGTCAGCCCGATCTCGTCCAGCCCGTGCAGCATCCGGTGCCGCCGGAACTCGTCGATGGCGAAGGGCGCCGAGAACCCCGCCTCATCCTCGACGACGCAGCGCTCCAGGTCCACGGTCAGCCTGTACCCCGGCTGCTCCGCCCGGCGCATCAGCTCGGCCACCGCGTCCTCCGGCAGCACCACCGGCAGCAGCCCGTTCTGGAAGCAGTTGTTGTAGAAGATGTCGGCGAACGACGGGGCGATCACCGCCCGGAAACCGTAGTCGGTCAGCGCCCACGGGGCGTGCTCCCGGGAGGAGCCCGATCCGAAGTTCCGCCCGGCGATCAGGATCGTCGCCCCGGCGTACTGCGGCCTGTTCAGCACGAAGTCCGGGTTCGGCGACCCGTCCGGCAGGTAGCGCCAGTCGTTAAAGAGGAACTGGCCGAAGCCCGTCCGCTCGATCCGCTTCAGGAACTGCTTGGGGATGATCTGGTCGGTGTCCACGTTCACCCGGTCCAGGGGCACCGCCAGCCCGGTCTCACGCACGAAGGGCCTCACTGCGCCACACTCCCTTCCGCCACCAGCTCCCGCACGTCGACGAAGTGGCCCGCAATCGCCGCGGCCGCGGCCATGGCCGGGCTGACCAGGTGCGTCCGTCCGCCCTTGCCCTGCCGGCCCTCGAAGTTCCGGTTGGACGTGGAGGCGCACCGCTCGCCGGGCGAGAGGATGTCGGGGTTCATGCCGAGGCACATGGAGCAGCCGGCCTCCCGCCACTCGAAGCCCGCCTCCCGGAAGATCCGGTCCAGCCCCTCGGCCTCTGCCTGCGCCTTCACCTGGCCGGAGCCGGGCACCACCATGGCGTGGACCCCCGGCGCCACCCGCCGGCCCCTGGCCACCGCGGCGGCGGCCCGCAGGTCCTCGATGCGCCCGTTGGTGCAGGATCCGATGAAGACCCGGTCGATGCGGATCTCCTGGATGGGCGTGCCGGGCGTGAGTCCCATGTAGGCCAGGGCCGCCTCGGCCGCCTTGCGCTGGGCGGGGTCGGCGAAGTCCTTCGGGTCGGGCACCCGGCCGGTGACCGGCACCACCTGCCCGGGATTGGTGCCCCACGACACGGTGGGCACCAGCTGGCTGGCGTCGAACTCGACCACCCGGTCGTAGACCGCGTCGGGGTCGGAGGCCAGGGTCCGCCAGTCGGCCACCGCCGCCTCCCAGGCTTCGCCCCGGGGCGCGTGCGGCCGGCCCTTCAGGTACGCGAAGGTCGTCTCATCCGGGGCGATCATCCCCGCCCGGGCGCCTGCCTCGATGGACATGTTGCAGACGGTCATCCGCCCCTCCATCGAGAGCGAGCGGATGGCCTCGCCGGTGTACTCGATCACGTATCCGGTGGCGCCGTCGGTGCCGATCTGGCCGATGATGCCGAGGATCAGGTCCTTGGCGGTCGTCCCGGGCGGCAGGGCGCCCTTCACCCGCACCTCCATCACCTTCGGCTTGTGCTGTACCAGACACTGGGTGGCGAGCACGTGCTCCACCTCGCTGGTGCCGATGCCGAAGGCGAGGGCTCCGAAGGCCCCGTGGGTGGCGGTGTGGCTGTCGCCGCAGACGATCGTCATGCCCGGCTGGGTGAGGCCCAGTTCCGGGCCGATCACGTGCACGATGCCCTGGTACGGGTTGTGCAGGTCGAAGAGCCGCACACCGAACTCGGCGCAGTTCTGCGCCAGGGCCGCCATCTGCCGCGCCGCGATCTCGTCGGTCAGCGGCTGCGACCGGTCGGTGGTGGGCACGTTATGGTCCATGGTGGCGAGGGTCAGGTCCGGCCGCCGGACCTTCCGCCCGGCGAGGCGCAGCCCCTCAAATGCCTGGGGCGAGGTCACCTCGTGCACCAGGTGCAGGTCGATGTACAGAAGCGCCGGCTTGCCGGGCTCCTGGCGCACCACGTGCCGTTCCCAGATCTTGTCGAACAAGGTCCGTCCGCTCATGCCGATCACCCCTTTGCAACATATATACCTGGGGTTGATCTAGAACTCCAACATATGATAACTATAGTACCGATAGCTATACGCTATGGGGTGATCGCGTGAACCTGCACCACATCCGCTACTTCGTCTCTGTGGCCCGGCACCGCAGCTTCACCCGGGCCGCGGCGGAAAACATGGTGGCGCAGCCCTCGCTGAGCCAGCAGATCCGCCGGCTCGAGGAAGAACTTGGGGCCCCGCTCTTCGACCGGAGCCAGACGCCGGTGCGGCTCACCGATGCCGGCGAGGCGCTGCTGCCCCACGCCGAGGCGATCCTCCGGCAGGTGGAGGCCGCCCGGGCCGCGGTGGAGGAGCGGCTGGGCCTGCGCAGCGGACGCCTGGTGCTGGGCAGCCTGCCCATGACGGGATCCCGCCTGCTGCCGCGTGCGATCACCGCCTACCGGAGGCGCTACCCGGGGATCCAGGTGATCCTGCGGGAGGAGTCGACCCTGCGGCTGACGGAACTGGCCCTGTCGGGCGAGACCGACCTCACCCTGACCACGCTCCCTCCGGGCAGCCCCGACCTGGACTGGCAGCCGCTGCTCACCGAGCCGATCCTGCTGGCGCTGCCGCCGGACCATCCCCTTGCGGCCGCGTGGCGGCAGCAGGAAGGTGACCGTCAGCAGACGGTCCCCGCGCAGGGGCCAACGAGCAACCCGGCCGACTGGGCCGCGCAGTTGCCGGCCGACCTCCCGGGCGGCTCTCCGCCGCCGTGCCAGGCCGGCGCAGAAGGCGGTGCGAGCCCGCATCCGCCTGCAGGGCAACCCGGCGTTCCCCTGTCGGCGGTGGCGGACGAGCCCTTCCTCGTCATGAAGCCCGGGTACGGCTTCCGGGACCTGGTCCTCGCCGCCTGCCATGCCGCCGGATTCGCGCCGCGCATCGCCTTCGAGTCCGCCCAGATCGAGACGCTGCAGGCGATGGTCGCCGCGGGGCTCGGGGTCACCCTCGTGCCGCAGATGGCGACCGACCGCAGCCTCAACCCATCGCCGGCCTTCGTGCCGCTGGCCGGTCTGCCGCTCACCCGCACCCTCGCCCTGGTGTGGCGGCGCGACCGCCCGCTCCCCCGCTCGGCGGAAGCCTTCCTGCAGCTCTCGTCAGAACTTTGGCCCTCCTCGCATGATTTCCAACGACTTCCTGAAACCTGGAAGGCGCCGTCTTCGTCATAGGATGTGAGAGCCCTGTGGGGGAGGCGATCGCATGTCCAAGAGTTACCGGCGCTGGCTGCGCATCTGCACCGACTGCGCCTACATCGGAGCCACCGTACTGGCGGTCTGGGCCACCCCCCTGCTGCACCAGGTGGGGCCGCTCGCCCTGCTGCCCTACGCCGGGCTCGCCGGGATGATCTGGTCCGCGGTGACCGCCGCCGGCCTGATCCTGCTCTGGTTCCGCCACGAGTGGCCCGCGTCCCGGGCGCGGCAGCGGCTCTTGGCCCGGTTGCGCCTGTGGCCGGCCGCGCTGGATCCCCGCCGCCTCGCCTGGACCGAACGCGAAGCGTGATTTACTTTACTGGAATGAATCGTTATTATAGAAAAAGACCCCGGCCAGCGTGTGGTCCGGGGTCTTCTTCATCATGGACGCCACGAGGTGTGAGCACATGCGGTTTCGCTTCGCCCTGCGGCTGCTCTGGTACTACGTCGGGCTGGTGATCACCTGCCTCGGCTACGCCCTGGTGATACGCCCCGGGCTCGGCGCAGGACCCTGGGACATCCTCCATCTCGGGCTCAGCGGCCGCACCGGGCTGCCGCTGGGGCTGGTCATCCAGTCGCTGGGCGCGGTGATCATCGCGCTGGACTGGGCGCTGGGAATGCGGCCCAACCTGGGGATGGTGCTCAACATGCTCACCTTCGGCCCCATCCTCCAGTTCCTCCTGGCGCGCCTGCCGGCTCCGCAGACCACCGCCGGCCTCTGGTTGATGCTGGCCGCAGGCATCCTGGTCTCCGGCGTCGGCACGGCGTTCTACGCCAGCGCCGACCTGGGCGCCGGACCCCGGGACTCGCTGATGATCGGCCTCACGCGCAAGCTGGGCCTACCGGTGGCCATCGTGAAGAACGGACTCGACCTCACGGTCTCCCTTGTCGGCTGGCGTCTCGGCGGCCCGCTGGGCGCGGGGACCGTGGCGGTGGTCCTGGGCGTGGGCCCGGCGGTGCAGCTGGGATTTTACCTCGCCGGACTCCTGGCCCGCCTCGGCCCGCTGGGCGGCATCGTGCGCCCGGTGGCCCTGCGGCCGGCCCAGGCCGAACAGCGGCGCGAGGCGGGGTAGAGTTGGCATACAATGGTCGCCGCCATTCTGTAAACCAGGGGGAGAATACTGCCCGGGCAGACCTAGCACGAAAGGCGCATACCGTTTATATTAGAATTGTTGCCAGTGATCATGTGATCTCCCGCACAGGTCGCTGCGCACCTGCGTCTCCCCCAGACCACCACAGAATGGATGTGCGTCACGATGAACCCATGGGTCGTGTTTGTCGTCAGTGCGGGCGTCATCATCTTCGCCGGACGTGCCCTCTCCAACGCATCCGACGAACTGGCCGAGCGCACCGGGCTCGGACGCGCCTTCATCGGCTCGCTCCTGCTGGCCGGCGCGACCTCGCTGCCCGAGGTAGCCGCCTCGGGAACCGCTGCCTTTCAGGGCGCAGGAAACCTCGCCATGGGCAACGTGTTTGGCAGCAATATCTTCAATATGTTGCTGCTGGTTATCGCCCAGTGCTTCGCGGCACGGCCCATACTGACCAACGTCTCCCCGACCCACGTCACCACCGCAGCCGCCGGCATGCTGCTGAGCGGCATCGCCGCGCTGTCGATGGTGGTACGCCAGCCCTATGCCTTCCTCGGCGCGGGCCTGGACACCTGGATCATTGCCGCTACCTATATCATCATCATGCGCGTTCTCCCGGGGAATGAGCCGGAGCAACAGCTGGAAGTGGCTGCAACGGCGGAGACACCGCCCACGGACCGGGAGTCCTCCTCCTCTGCGGCAGGCGCCTGGTTGAAGTTTGCGGTCTCTGCGGGCGCGATCATCGCGGCGGGGTGGTACATGAGCAGTGCCGCCGACCAGATCGCGGTCATCACGGGGCTCGGGCAGACGTTCATCGGCGGGACCCTGCTCGCCGGCGCAACCTCGCTCCCGGAGCTGACGGTGTCGATCTTCACGGTGCGCATGGGCGCATATGACCTCACGGTGGGCAACGTGCTCGGCAGCAACATCTTCAACATGCTGATCCTTCTGGTCAGTGACCTGGCCCAGCCCGGCAGCGTACCCCTGCTCTCGGGAGGCACGACCGGCCAGATCGTGTCGGCCCTGGTGGGCCTGATCCTCTCGGGTATCGTCATCGTGGCGCTGACCATGCCCCGGCGCGAGGGCCGCCGCTTCCCCTGGGAGATGGTGGCCATCGGCGGCGCCTACCTGATCGGCCTGCGCCTGATCTACCTGGCAGGCTAGCGAGAAACCGGAACCCCCGCCGCAGGCGGGGGTTTGCCTTTCGGACCGGAGCGCCGGCCGACGCCGACCAGGTGTCGCACAGGGCCGGCCTCCGGTCAGTCGATCATGGTGAGCGCCTCTTCCTCCAGGTCGCAGATGCGCAGCAGCGTGTCGCAGAAGGGCTGCAGCTTCGCCCGGTCCGCGAAGAGGTGGCCGGCCGAGAAGTCCTGCGGGATGAACTCGACCAGCCGCCGGGCCTCGTCCGCGATCCGCGCGTACTGGCGCGCGAGGTCTTCCCGGCCGTGCGATCGAAAGAAGGGTACGGCGTACTGCCGGTCAAGGTACTGCTTCTCGTTGCACATCACGTTGAGGTAGGGCTCGAAGGGATCATCCCACTCGTACGTCTGAAGCGCCCGCGCAAAGGCCCGGTGCGCCGCCAGCCCGTTGTACTGCCCCGGTGCGAGGGACTCCGCCGCGATCAGTCGCCGGATCACGCACAGGGTCTCCTGGAAAGCGATCTCCGGAGACGGCTTCTCGCATCGTCCGGTGATGATCAGGATGCGCCCGGTGCTCCCGCCGGCGAACGGACCGTCATGCCAGCGGGACTTGCGGAAGTACCCGGTCTCGTCGTGCGCCTCCTGGTGGTCCTCGGGCACGTCCATGAAGGGGCTCCACCCCAGCAGGACGTCGCCGCCCTGATCGTAGCCGGCGATCACGCAGGCGTCCGCGCCGTTGATGACCCCCTCCAGGGTGATCACGGGCACGCCCCGGTCGATGCTCTCGGTGACCAGCCGCCTGTCGTGCGCGTAGTCGCCGCGCACGTGGTGGGCCACCTCGAACCCGAGCATCCGGAACGTATGCTCGATGAGGATCGGGGTGTGTACCACGTGGTAGTTGCCGTGATTCCACAGTTGCACAGAGGGCATGGAGAACGACGTTCGGAACGCGCTGCCCGACAGGGCGCACACGGTGTCGTACGTCAGACTCTCTCCCAGGGCGTTCAGCGCGGAGACCACGCTGTTCACGAACTCGTTCTGCCGCTGCGGATCAGACCAGTCCACTTTTCTCAGGCCGGGTATCACGTTTCTGCGCATGCCTTGCCCTCCGTATGAGCCTGTACGCTGACGCCCATCGACCGAACCCGGCCCTCAGTCAGGCCGTCTGCGCGCAGCCAACCACCACTGCTGCACCCGAGTTCTCTCGGTCCCGTCAAGTGCGAGATATCCGACTGCCAGTTGACCAGCAGGCCCCGGCCGACGACGCGACCGGGGCCTTCGCAATCCCGCGCTACTCGGCGAGCCACGCGGCGACCTTCGCCGCCACCTGCGCCGGGGTGAAGCCGAACTTCTCCGCCAGCACGCCGCCGGGGGCGGAGGCGCCGAAGTCTTCGTGGCCGATGGCCAGGCCGTCCCGGCCGATCAGCCGGTACCAGCCGTCGGTCCGGCCCGCCTCGATGGCGGCCAGCCGGCCAACGAGGACCTGCTCCTGGTACTCCCGCGGCTGCCGGAGGAACAGCTCGACGGAGGGCATCGAGACCACCCGGACGGCGATCCCCTGCTCCGCCAGGAGCTTCTGCGCCTCCAGCGCCAGCCCCACCTCGGAGCCGGTGGCGATCAGCGTCGCCACGGGGTTCGCGGCATCGGAGAGCACGTAGCCGCCCTTCCACACGTCGCGGATCTGGAAGCCCTCAGGCCGGGTGAGAAGCGGCACGTTCTGCCGGGTGAGGGCGAAGATCGTCGGCTCCTTGGCCTCCATGAGGGCGTAGGCCCAGGCCATGGCAGTCTCCAGCCCGTCGGCCGGGCGGAAGAGCGTCACGTGCGGGATCATCCGCAGCGACCAGAGGTGCTCGATGGGCTGGTGCGTCGGGCCGTCCTCGCCCACGAAGAACGAGTCGTGGGTGAAGACGAAGATCGAGGGCACCTGCATGAGCGCAGCCAGCCGGATCGGCGGCCGCATGTAGTCGGAGAAGACCAGGAAGGTCGCCCCGTAGGCCCGGAAGCCGCCGTAGAGCACCATGCCGTTGACGATGGCGCCCATGGCGTGCTCCCGCACGCCGAAGTGGATCGTGCGGCCCGCCCAGGAGCAGTCGTAGTGGCCGATCTTGGCGCAGGGGCCCACGTCGCCGCCGCCCTTGATGCTGGTCAGGTTGGACTCCGCCAGGTCGGCCGAACCGCCCACCAGGCTGGGCACCAGCGCCGCCGCCCGCTGGATCACCATCTCGGAGAGCTTGCGGGTGGCCAGGGGCTTGTCGCTCCGGGCCGCCTCCACCAGCTGGGCGTCCAGGTCGGCCGGCACGAGCAGGTTCTTGTGGGCGTCCCAGACCCGGGCCTTCTCCGGGTTGGCCTGCCGCCAGGCCTCGAACCCCTCCCGCCAGCGGCGGGCCTCGGCCTGCTTCTCCGCCTTCAGCTCGGCGAAGAAGGCGCGCACCTCTTCCGGCACGTAGAACGCCGGCTCCTGCGGCCAGCCCAGGGCCTCCTTGGTCAGCCGGGTCTCGTCGGGCCCCAGCGGGGCGCCGTGCGCCGCCTCCTTGCCGCCCTTGTTGGGCGCACCGTGGCCGATGACCGTCCTGCAGATGATCAGCGAGGGCTGGTCGAGGACGGCCCGGGCCTTCTCGATGGCCTCGGCAATCGCCAGCTGGTCGTGACCGTCCACCTTCTGGACGTGCCAGCCGTACGCCTCGAAGCGCCGGGCCACGTCCTCGGTGAAGGCGATGTCGGTGTTGCCCTCGATGGAGATGTCGTTGTCGTCGTAGAGGAAGATCAGCCGGCCCAGCTTCCAGGTGCCGGCCAGCGAGGCCGCCTCGGCCGCGACGCCCTCCTGCAGGTCGCCGTCGCCGCAGATGCCGTAGATGTAGTGGTCGACGGGCTGGAAGTCCGGCGTGTTCACCCGGGCGGCGAGCATCTCCGCAGCCGCCGCCATGCCCACCGCGTGGGCGATGCCGGCGCCCAGCGGGCCGGTGGTCACCTCGACGCCGGGGGTATGGCCGTACTCGGGGTGTCCCGGGGTCCGGCTGCCCCACTGCCGGAAGGACTTGAGCTGCTCCATGTCCAGGTCGTAGCCGGCCAGGTGGAGCAGGGCGTACAGCAGCATGGAGCCATGTCCGTTGGAGAGGATGAAGCGGTCGCGATTGGGCCAGTCAGGATTCTCGGGGTCGAAGCGCAGGAACTGGCTCCACAGCACGAAGGCCATGTCGGCGCAGCCCATGGGCGCTCCGGGGTGGCCCGACTTGGCCTTCTCGATGGCGTCCACCGCCAGCATCTTGATGGTGTTGACGGCGGCCTGGCGCAGCTCCGGGGTCAGATTGGCAACACGCACGGCGACGAAATCCTCCTTACGTGGACGGTCTAACCAACTACCGTCATTACCTTACCATTAACAGAGCGGAAGGGGAAGCCATGTTGGCTTCCCCCGTAGGATGCGCGATCGCTACTTCCACCTTCCGCCGCCGCCGGAGCCGCGGCTGCCGCCGCCGAAGCGGCCGCCCCCGCCGGAGCCCCTGAAGCCGCCGCCGAAGCTGCCGCCTCCGCCCGATCCACGGAAGCCGCCGCCGCCGAAGCCACCGCCTCCGCCTCCGCCGTGCCGGTGCGCCGCCTGTGCCATCTCCCGGCGGCGCCGCTCGGCGGCCAGGTGCGCCTGGTAGGCGGCCACCAGCAGGCGGGCGCTGCGCAGGGCCGACTCGGCCTCGGCCAGCGCCTGCTCGTACCGCCCGGCGGCCAGCGCCTGCTCGCCGGCGCTCAGCGCCCGCTGGAGCGCTGCGGCCGCCCCCGGGTTGAACCGGGTGTGGATGAGCGCCGCCGCCGCCTCCGCCTGCGCCTGCCGCAGCCGGCGCCGCGCGGCCTCAGCCTGCCGGGCCAGCTCCTCCACCGCCCTGCGCAGGCCCGCGGCAAGCTCCAGGATCCCGGCGGCCTCCTGGCCGGCCCGCCCGACGGCGAGCGGCCGGTCGGCCAGCCGGCGGCGGACGGCGCCCAGCGCATCGTCGACGCGCCGCCAGCGGTCGGCGAGGTCCCGCGGCAGGATCAGGCCGTACTGCGAGGCCACCTGCTGGGCCTCGGCCCACTCCCGGTCCGCCCGGGCCACCTGGTCGCGGGCGGCCTGCTCGGCCTCGGCGAGGCGGTCGGGCCGGGCCGCCAGCAGCGCCGTGCGCTCCTTCAGGGCCGCCAGTTCTCCCAGGTTGTCGTTCAGGATGCGGAAGGCCTGCAGGTAGCGCTGCTCCTCGGGCCGGACGAGGCCCGCCGCCTCGTCGAGTCCCGCCCGGATGCGCTTCTCCAGGTCGGCCATCGCCAGGGGGACGTCGCGGACGTCCGCCCAGTCCTCGGGCGCGTACCGGCCCGCCAGCTGCTCCACCACGGACCGGGCCGTCCCCTGTTCGGCGGCCAGCCATCCGGTACCCTCCACCAGCGCCTGCCGGCGGGCCGGGTACTGGGTCACCGCCTCCCGGTAGCGGGCGAGGATGGCCCGCACCTCGTCCAGCGCGGCCTGCCCGCTCTCCAGGGCCTCCCGGGCCCCCTCCACGTCGCCCACCGGCATCCGGTCCGCCGCCTGCGCCTGATGGCGCACGGCCCGCGCCAGCGCCGCGGACGGGTCCTCCTCCACGAACCTGAGGCCCAGGCTCACCCGGGTCTCCTCGATCTCGCCCCGGGCCTTCTCGGCGTCCTGCCGCTGGGCCTCGTGGGTCTGCTGCTGCTCCGCGATCCGCTGCACGTCGGCGCGGATCTCCTGGAACAGCCTGTCGGCCTCGCGCACCAGCCGCAGGGCCCGCACGGGATCCTCGGTGCGGGCCTCCTCCGCCTCCGCCTGGATCCGGGCGGCCCCGGCCACCCGCTCGTCCAGCCGGACCAGCGCCCACCCGGTGCGGGAGCGCAGCTCCGCGATGCCGTCCCCGGCGGCCTGCCGGTTCGCAGCCGCCCCGGACGCAGCCGCCTCCCAGCCGTGGATCGCCTCGGCCACCGGTGCGAAGGCCTGCTGCGCCTGGCGGTCGGCCGCCGCGGCCTGCTCGTAGGCCGCCCGCGCCGCCTTCAGCGCCTTCGCCGCGGCGCCGAAGCGCCAGCGGCGGGCCAGCCCCTCCGCCTCGGCCATCTTCTCCCCGCCGGCGCGGTAAGCGTCGAAGGCCCGGTCAGAGGCCTCCCCCGCCGCCGCCACGTGGCTCCGGGTCTCCTCGCCGTCGTAGTTGCGGGCCAGGGGCAGGTCCTGCTCGTGCATCTTCACCAGGGTGGAGACGAAGCCGTCCCGCAGCGCAAGGCACTCGCCGCGCAGCCGGCGGTAGCGCAGGAAGAGGGCCAGCTCCACCAGCGCGGCCACCAGTGCGGCAAGCCCGCCGAGGATCAGGGCCAGCAGGGACGGGCTCACCCCGCGCCCAGCGCCGGACGGAACCGACGGGGTCGGGCCAGACCCGCTGCTGCCGGACTGGCTCGGCACGGGCCTGGTGCCCGGTGAGGGCACCGACCCGGTGCCGCCGGGCGAGGGCCGGGCCGGGGCGGATGGTCTCGCAGTGGCCAACTCCTCGATGCGATCGGCCGCGGCGATGATGGCCCCGGCGATGTCGTCATCCACCGCCTTCGCAGCAAAGGCGTCGAACACCCGCGCTGTGTAGTCGGCGAAGGCTCGTCCCGTGGCCTCACGGAAGGCCGCCTGCACGGGACCGTCCTGCCAGACCCGGAAGTCCACCAGCCCCTCCTGCATGGCGATGGTGATCAGCACCGCCTCACGGGGGACGTCGGCCAGCAGCTTGTCGGCTATCGTCTGAAACTGGAACTCGGCATCCGGCGGCTCCCCGCCGGGAAAGGCCGCGTCCAGGATGACCACCCGGTAGGCGAACCGGCGACCCGTTAGGGCCTCCTCCACCTGCGCCAGCTCGGACGCGGACAGCGTGCCCGAGCGGTCGTCCACCACGCCGCCGGGGCTGGTGGCGCCCAGGGCGGGCAGCGCGGTCAGCAGCAGCGCGGCGAGCAGGGACAGGATGACGGCAACCGGGGCGGGATGGGTAGCGCGCTTCGGCATGGGATCGCCTCCCTCGGGTGTAACCATTCGCTGCGGGCAGAATGTGCACCTGCGCCCTCTGTAGAGTCGCCCCGGGCAGAAAAAGGTTCGGGCGCCGGCCCGCGGTTGACTTCCCAAGCAGCGGGCGCTAGAATAGATCCAGACTTTGCAAAGGAGGGGTTCGTCATGATCTGGATCGCCGGGCGGCTGCGCAGCCTGGTGCCCGTTCATACGCCCTCTCCGGCGCGCCCTCGGTAGCATGTGCCATCCTGAAGCTATGGCAGTGCGGCCGCGGCCCTGGTGGGGCTGCGGCCTTTTTGTGTGCTGACTCCCCGCGCCGCAGCCCCGCCGGCCGACCACCCGACGGCCCCGGAGAGCAGAACCGAGAACACGACAGGGAGTGGCACGAATGACGCAAGAACTGCTGCGAGACCGAGCCGCCACCGCCTTCCTGGTGGGCCTGGAGCTGCCCGCCCGCCAGCGGGGCGGCTGGAGCGCGGCCGAGTCGCTGGACGAGCTGGAACGGCTGGTGGACACCGCCGGCGCCGCCGTGGTAGGCCGGCAGGTGCAGACGCGGCCTGCGCCGGACGTCGCCACGTACATCGGCAAGGGCAAGGCCGAGGAGATCGAGTTGCTGCGCCGCCACCTGGAGTTCGACTTCGTCATCTTCGACGACGAGTTGACCCCCGTGCAGCAGCGGAACCTCGAGCGGATCATCGACTGCCAGGTGCTGGACCGCACGGCGGTGATCCTGGACATCTTCGCGCTGCGGGCCCGCACCCGCGAGGCCAAGCTGCAGGTGGAGCTGGCGCAGCTGGGCTACCGGCTGCCCCGCCTCACCGGCAAGGGAATCGAGCTCTCCCGCCAGGCGGGCTCCGCGGGCACCGTCTTCAACCGGGGCCCCGGCGAGACCAAACTTGAGGTGGACCGGCGGCGCATCCGGGACCGGATGGCGGCCCTCAGGCGGGAACTGGCCGACATCCAGGCGCACCGGTCCCGGCTGCGGGCGGAACGGGCGGCCTCGGCCATCCCGGTGGTGGCGCTCACCGGTTACACCAACGCCGGCAAGTCCACCCTGCACCGCGCGCTGGCCGGCTCGGACGTCCTCGCGGAGGACCGGCTTTTCGCCACGCTGGACGCCACCACCCGCCGGGTCGAGCCGGCGGAGGGCGAACCCTACCTGCTGGTGGACACCGTCGGCTTCATCCACAACCTGCCCCACGGCCTGGTGGCGGCGTTCCGCTCCACGCTGGAGGAGGTGACCCAGGCCGACCTCCTCCTGCACGTGGTGGACGCCGCGCACCCCAAGCGGGCCGAGCAGATGCAGACGGTGAACCAGGTGCTGGCCGAGCTGGGCGCGGGCGAGAAGCCTGCGCTGGTGGTCTACAACAAGGCAGACCTGGTGGAGCCGGCCGAACTGGAGCACCTGCTGACCCAGACCCCGGGCGCCGTGGCCGTCGCCGCCGCCCTGGGGCGGAACCTCGACGGCCTGCAGGCGGCGATCCAGCGCGCGCTGCAGGCGCGGCGGGAGGTCCTGGAAGCCGTGATCCCCTACGCCAAGTCCGCGTGGCTGTCCTGGGCGCACGAGCGCGGGCGCGTCCTCGCCGAGGAGCACAGGGAGGACGGCACGTACGTCAAGGTCGAACTGGAGAAGGGCCTGGCGGGCCGCCTGCGGGCGGCGCTGGGCGAGTAGGTGGATACGCCTGCGCCCCCACCGGGCGTGCCGTGCGAGGCGCAGGCATGATGCGAGGACCCGGGGCCCTGCGGCCCCGGGTCCTCGCATCATCAGCCTGCTGCCTCTGTTGCGAACCCCGCGTATCCCTTCGCCGCCACCTCGTCGCAGATCTAGCAGCCTAGCGGGAGGCAAAGGCCAGGCGCAGGTGGGCGGCCGCCTCCTCCAGCGCCTGCCGGCCGGCATGGCGCCGAGCAGGGTGCAGAAGCCGTGGATCTGGCCCAGGTACCGCTTCAGCGTCACGGTGTTGCCGGCCTCTGCCAGCTTCCGGGCGTAGGCCTCGCCCTCGTCGCGCAGCGGGTCGAACTCGGCGGTGATGACGAACGCCGGCGGCAGGTTGGACGCGTCCGCCACCTGCAGCGGCGAGGCGCGCCAGTCGCGGTCGTCTTCGTCGCCGTTGATGTAGTGGTTCCAGAACCACTCCATCATGGCCGTGGTCAGGAAATAGTCGGTCCCGTTCTCCCGGTACGACGGGGTGTCGAAGCTGTGGTCGGTCACCGGGTAGATCAGCACCTGGTATGCCAGTTGCGGATAGCCCTTCTCCCGGGCCATGAGGGCGACCACCGCGGCCAGGTTGCCGCCGGCGCTGTCGCCGGAGACGGCGATGCGCTGCGGGTCGCCGCCGAAGCTGCGGGCGTTCTCGGCCACCCAGGCGGTCGCGGCGTAGCAGTCCTCGGCCGCCGCCGGGAACTTGTGCTCCGGGGCCATCCGGTAGTCCACCGAGACCACCACCGCCCCGGCGCGGTTCGCCAGCAGGGAGCAGGTCGAGTGGACCGTGTCCGGGCTGCCGATCACCCAGCCGCCGCCGTGGAAGTAGAGGAGTACGGGGAGAGGCCCCTCGCCCGCCGGCGTATAGATGCGGACGGGAATCGCACCTGCCGGGCCCGGAATCGTCCGGTCCACCAAGCTCGCCACCGGTTCCGCCTCGCCCCCGAGCGATGCCAGCTGCTCGGCCATCCGCCTGGCCTCTGCCGGCGCCATCTCGTTGAGCGCGGGGCCACCAGCCTCGGCCAACTGCTTCAGGAACGCCTCAACCTCTCTGTCCAGCGGCATCAATCCCCACTCCTCTCTCCCTCCGTCGCTCGGCGTGCTGTGGACACGCCCGGTACACGGATATGTCCTGGAAAGAGCGGAAATTCGTGGGCGCTCCGCTGACTTTGACCGCTCCGGCGGCTCAATCTATACTTAAACCATATGAAGTATGGGAAGGAGTTGCCCGTGAACACCTACATCGCGCTGATGCGCCACGGCGTGACCGACTGGAACTACGACGGCCGCGCCCAGGGCCATACCGACATCCCCTTGAACCGCGAGGGCGAGTGGCAGGCCGAGGCGGCTGCAGCCCGCCTCGCCGGGGAACACTGGGATGTGATCTACAGCAGCGACCTCGCCCGCGCCCGGGCCACCGCGCTGGCCGTCTGCCGCCGGACCGGCCACGAGCTGATCACCGACCTGCGGCTGCGGGAGCGGCAGATCGGCCCGGCGGAGGGCCTGACCCCCATCGAGCGGAACGCCATCTGGCCTGGCCTCTCCCTGGGCGAGATCCCCGGGGTGGAGTCCAACGACCAGCTGGCCGTGCGCGGCGAGGCGGTGATCACCGAGATCGCCCGGCGCCACCCGGGCCGGCGGGTGCTCGTGGTGGCTCACGGCGGCCTCATCTCCTATTTCCTGCAGAGGGCGGTCGGCGCGCCCCACGCCATCTCCCGCAACACCGGCATCACCCCCGTGGTCTACGACGGCCGCTCGTTTGCGCTGGCGGGCGAGCACGACTATCGCCACCTCCTGGTGGACGGCGTGGAGTACAGCGGCGAGAAGCTGCGGCTCGCCGGGTACGCGCGCGAGCGCGGCCTCCCCGGGCTCGAGATGGATCCGGAACAGGCCCGCGACCTGCTCCTGCACTCCTCCGCGGTGGAGTCCGCCTGGGTGGAGGACCGCCTGGTGGGCTACGCCCGGGCGTTCACCGACCGGGTGCGCTACGGCTACATCGACCTCCTGTACACCGCTCCCGGGTACCAGCGGGTGGGCCGCGAGCTCCGCCGCCGGCTGGCCGAACGGTTCCCCGCGGTCCGGTTCGGGAGCCGCGGGGCGCAGGAGGCCACCGGAGCCTGAAAAAGGCAGCCCCCGGTGCGCGACCGGCTGCCCGCCTCCACCGGTCAGAGTATAACGGGAGGTGGAGCCTGTGTCGCACCCCACTGATGGAACCGACCGGCGACAGACCGACCGCCCCTCCGGACGGGCCAGCCGGCGGCGGTGGCTGCGCAGGGGCGTCCAGGCCGCCTGCGCAGCCGCTGCCGCCTGGCTCCTTTTCTGCACCGGTTCGGCCCTCCTGGCATTCGCATCGCTGCCGATGGGGGAGCTGGCGCCGGGCCGGCCGTCGATCGTCTACGCGGCCGACGGCAGCGCGGTCGGACCGCTCACCGGCCCCTACCAGGAGCCGGTCGCCCTGGCCGACCTTCCGCCCTACGTAGCCCAGGCCTTCGTGGCCTCGGAGGACATCCGCTTCTACCAGCACCGCGGCGTCGACCTGCGCGGCATCGCCCGGGCGCTGGTCACCGACCTGCGGGAGGGCACCGTCGCCGAGGGCGGCAGCACCATCACGCAGCAGGTAGCCCGGAACACCTTTCTCTCGCAGCACCAGACGCTGACCCGCAAGGTCCGCGAGGCCGTGCTGGCCCTGCTGCTGGAGGTGCGCTTCGAGAAGGACGAGATCCTCGCCCTCTACCTGAACCAGTTGTACATGGGCCACGGCACCTACGGCGTGGGCACCGCAAGCCGCCTCTACTTCAACAAGCGTGCGGCTGACCTGACCCCTGGCGAGGCGGCCGCCCTGGCCGGCATCGCACCGGCGCCCGAGCTCTTCAGCCCGCTGCGGGACCCGGAGGCCGCCCGGCTGCGGCGCGACGCGGTGCTCGACCGCATGGTGGCCGCCGGCTACCTGGCGCCGGAGCAGGCGGAAGCCGAGAAGGCGCAGCCGCTTCACGTGGCGCAGGGCGAGCTGGACGCGGTGCGCCCGCACCCCTGGTACCTCGAGGAGGTGCGGGCCGAACTGCGCAGCCGGTATCGCCTGGACGCGGAGCAGGTCGCCCTGATGGGCCTGGCGATCCACACCGGCCTGGATCCGGCGATGCAGGAGGCCGCCGAGGGCGTGCTGGCCGCCCGCATCTTCCCCGCCCACACCCCCGACGGCGTGGAGGCGGCCTTCGCCGCGGTCGACCCGCGCACCGGCGAGGTGCGCGCCCTGGTGGGCGGCCGAAACTATCCGCCCGGCGGCGGCCTGAACCGGGCCAGCCGCGGCCGGGTGTCGCCCGGGTCAGTGCTGAAGCCGGTGGTGGTCTACGCGCCCGCCGTCGAGTACGCCGGACTGACGCCTGACAGCATCGTGCTGGACGAGCCCCTCAACGTGGGTGGCTGGGAGCCGCAGAACTGGGACCACCAGTTCCGCGGCGAGGTGACGCTCCGGGAGGCCGCGCGCCTCTCCCTGAACATCCCGGCCGTCAGGCTGCTGGAACAGGTGGGCCTGGAACGGGCCAGGGCATTCGCCCAGGGCCTGGGCATCCCCGTCACGGCCGAGGACCGGGACCTGACCCTGGCCCTGGGATCCATGGCCGAAGGTGCGAGCCCGCTGGAGCTGGCCGGCGCCTACCAGCCCTTCGCCAACGGCGGGGTCTACCGCACGCCGCACCTGATCACGCGGGTGGAGACGGCGGACGGCCGGCTCCTGCGGGGCCGGCCGGTCGCGGTGCGGCAGGCGATGCGGCCGCAGACGGCCCACGCGGTGACCGACATGCTGCAGACGGTCGTCCGGCAGGGCACGGGCACCGGCGCCCTGCTGGACCGTCCGATGGCGGGCAAGACCGGCA
Source organism: Symbiobacterium terraclitae (assembly GCF_017874315.1). NCBI lineage: Bacteria > Bacillati > Bacillota > Clostridia > Eubacteriales > Symbiobacteriaceae > Symbiobacterium > Symbiobacterium terraclitae. The sequence continues at coordinate 71,686 of NZ_JAGGLG010000010.1, forward strand.
CCGTCGAGCTGCCGCCGGGCGAGGCGTTCCAGGGCCTCTCGGGGAACGCCGCCGCCTGGTTCGTCGGCTACACGCCGGACGTGGCGGCCAGCGTCTGGGTGGGCTACGACCAGGTGGATGCGGAGCACTACCTGCCGCCCGAGGTGAACGGCTCCACCTATCCCACCTGGATCTGGCGGCAGGTGGTGGGCGCCGCCCTGGCGGGCCGACCGGCGCTGGCCTTCCCAGGGCCGGAGGGCGGACCACCCCGGGTCGTGGAGACGCCTGCGCCGCCCGCGGAGGAGCCGGCGGAGCCGCCGCCGGCGGAGGAGCCGGCGAGGCCGGTCCTGCCCGCGATCGTCGACCTGGCGGCGTCGCCCGGGCCGCAGCCGGGCTCCGTGAACCTGACCTGGAGGACCGAGGGCGGCGAACCGGCCGGCGGACAGGTGCGGTTCCGGGTCCTCCGCAGCGCCGGTGCGGATGGAGCGGAGGCCGAGGTCGTGGCCACCGTCGACGCCCCTCCGTTCCTGGACGTGCTGTCGCAGCCCGGCACCTACGACTACCAGGTTGTAGCCGTGGACCCCGCGACCGGCACGACGGGCGAGCCGTCCGCCCCCCTCCGGGTCGAGGTCCGGATGGACGAGCCCGAGCCCGGACAGGAGCCGCCGGAACCCGGCGACGGGGGCCCGGAGGAGCCCGGCGATGGCGAAACCGGCGCCGGGGAGCCGGGCGACGGGGACACGGATGACGAGGGCCCCGACGACGGCAGCCCCGTCGGGGGGGACCCCGGGGAAGGGGCACCGGACGACCGGGACCGGGACCCGGACCAGAGCGGACATGGTGCGGACGGCCCCGGTGAGGACGGTCGCGACGCGGGGGACTGGGACGAAGGCCTGCCATGAGACGCGCAAGAACCCCGGAGGAATCCGGGGTTCTTCGCTGCGAGTTCCGCTACCGGCCGATGGCCTCGCGGACCTGCTTCAGCTGGCTGCTGACGCTGTTGAGGATCTTCATGGCGTACTCGAAGTTGTGGGCACCCATCGAGCGATCCTCTTCGATGAAGGTCAGGTTGGCCTTCGCCGTGTTGAAGACCAGCGCCTGCGCCTCGTCCAGCAGGTTCGGGTTGGCGGCGACAGCCTGCTCGATGACCGCGATGTCCTTCTTGGCCGCATCGATCATCGTGCCGGTGGTCCGCTGCCAGGTATCCAGGTAAGCCTTGCGCGACTCAGGCGTGGAGTCGGTATGGCACTTGGTGCAGCTGTCCTGCGCACCCGCCGCGACCTGGGTGGGAACGGCGATCTTCGTGCTGTGGTCGCCGCCGACCATATGGCACTCGATACAGGCGACCTGCGAGTGCGGGCCCTCGGTCGGCTTGATGCCGCCGGCGGCGCCGCGGCCCCACAGGAACTCAGCCTGCAGGTGGTGGCCAACACGGCCGGTGACCGGGATGCTGCCGCCCTCCGGGATGCCCGCGGAGTGGCAGGTCAGGCAGAGCTGCTCGGCCGACTGCCGCAGCTGATCGGGATTGCCGTTGCCGTGCGGATCGTGGCAGGCGGCGCAGCCAACCGGCTGGTTGTTCGGATGGTTCGCGGTGGCGCTGAACTCCTCACCGCGGAGCTTGGCCACGAAGCCATCGGACGAGTGGCACTCGAAGCACGAATCCCGGTACGGCACGCCGTTGGGATCCGGCTCGTGGTTCTCGTTCCGGATAACCGGGGCGGTCGAGCGGGCGTGAGCCGAAACCTCCCAGTTGGTCCCGTGGCGGGCGCCGGTGTGGCACTGCAGGCAGGTGTTGCTGTTGAAGTCCGAACGGATCTTCGACAGGTCGCCCTTGCCCAGGATGTGCTCACGACCGGGGCCGTGACAGGCCTCACAGCCCACGCCCGGCTCGGACCAGGCGGACTGGGACGCATCCCAGGCGGTGCTGTGGCAGCTGGCGCACCGGGCATCGAAGTCAGAGCCGCCGTTGTAGGCCACGTACTGACCCGCTGCCGCATCCCACTGCACGTTCAGGTACATCAACTGCCCCGTCTCCGGTGACCGTGCCAGGAAACGCTCTCCGAATGCGAGCCACTGCGCCTTCTGCAGCTCGGCCTGCAGTTCGGGCGGCGCGCTGCTGATGTCCCCGGGGAAGTCCTTCGCACGGATCAACTGCACGAGGTCGTTGGCGTGGCCGGTCTCAGACCAGTGCGTAAAGTGATCGGTGTGACAGCCCAGACAGGCCTGGGAACCGACGTACTCGGGAATCTGGTCGTTGGCCGTCGCCCCCGTGGCGTTTGCGCCGATTCCCAGCGCAAGCAGACACCCCAGCCCCACGATCAGCGCTGCAGGAATCATCTTCCACATTCGCATCTCCATGGCACCTCCTTTCCACTCGCTTGTATTTCCCCAACTGCCGCCGGCATCGGCAGGATTGGGCCGGTCAGGGGGGCTAGAAGCCCCGGTGGCACTGGGCGCAGGAGGGCTCCACGTAGGCGTGGCAGCTCTGGCAGCTCGCCACGTCCTCAGGCCTCGTCGTCCGGGCGTGGGTCACCCAGAAGAACTCGGGATGCCACTGCTGCTTGATGCCCTGGCCGAAGCCGTCCGTATGGCACTCGGCGCACGTATTGAAGGTTGGCGTATGGCAGGTGGTGCAGTTCTGCGCCACCGCGCCGCTGCCGTCCAGGGCGAAGTTCTTGTGGTCGCGGACCCAGGCGTCGGGATGCCACTGCTGCTCGATCCCCCGGCCGACACCGTCGGTATGGCACTCGGCGCAGGAGTTGAACTCGGGCTTGTGGCAGCTGGCGCAGTTCTCGGCGATGGCGCCGGTGGGACCCAGCGCCACGGACCCGTGCCTGGCGATCCAGTCTGCCGGGTGCCACTGCTGCTTGACTCCGGACCCGAACCCGTCGGTGTGGCAGGCCGAGCAGGCCGTCGCCGAGCGGCCGGTGAGGGCGGCCAGCCCGTTCTTGATCCCGTCCACGATGTGGCAGGTGAAGCAGTTCTCGCCCACCGTGTCGCCTGCGAGGGCGGCCTTGCCGTGCCTGGCGAAGAACCCCTCAGGATGGACGAAGGTGTTCAGGTGGCACTCGGCGCAGTAGAGCGGCGAGGCGTGCGGCGCGTCCCCGTTGGCCGGGTTGGCGGGCGAGTGACACTGCTCGCAGGTCAGCGGCTGCGCCTTCGCTGCGGCCTGGTGCCCGCCGGTGAGCCAGTCTGCGGGGTGCGGCATGGGCTGGGCGTGGCAGGTGACGCAGAGCGGATCCTCGGTGGGCAGGGCCCGCGGGTCGCCCAGGACGGTGTTGGTGAAACCGTCGCCCTGCACGCCGTGGCAGGTGGCGCAGAGGGCGGGGTTCTCCGCGTAGCCCCTGGTGTGGTCGCTGAGCCAGTCATCCGGGTGCGGCATCGTGATGCCGTGGCACGAGGCGCAGTCGTCCTGCATTCCCGCGGGAACACGCAGTGAGCCGGGCCCCATCAGCGGGATCCAGGGCTCCAGCGTCTCCGCGGCGGCCAGCACCATCTGCTGGGCGTGGACGCTCTGGCCGGACTCGACGGTCATGATGCCCGGGTTCAGGTGGCAGGCCTGGCAGGACTGGGGCTCCTGCACCGCCTGCTTGCCGTGGGCCACCCGGAAGCCGGGATCCTTGTGGGAATCGGGCGCCACGCTGGGCATGTCCACGTGGCAGGCGGAGCAGGAGATGGTGTTCCGCACCGCCATCGCCACGTTCTCCTCGGCGTGGCACTCGAGGCAGGTGTTATGCCAGGCGGCAGCCCGGTCCACCTGCTCGGTCGGCCCGTGCGCGACGCCGTCGTGGCAGTCGGTACAGGCCAGTGGCTGCGCCAGGGTGAGGTGCAGGTCGTGGCCGGCCAGCGCCCCGAGGAACTCCAGCTCCTCCCTGGCCACCCGGATCGGTTTGCCTTCCTCGTCAAACTCGGGCGGCTTCAGGTCCTGCATCACCCACGGCATCTCCGTCGCGTGGCAGTTCAGGCAGCGCTCGTTGGTGACCTCTGTGGCCACCTCGCCCAATCCGGCGTGCGGATCGCGGGCCTCGGCCATCATCATCCGCACCCGGCCCAGCTGGACCTCCATCCAGCCCCAGACGCCCGGATCCGCATGGCAGTCCGTGCAGGCCACCTGCCGGTGGGTCGACGCCTGCCAGGTGGTCACGTGGTCCTCCATGGCGTGGCAGGAGGAACACTGGTTTGCGAGTTTGGCAGGGTCGGGCGAGACTGCGGACAGGCTCTGAGCGAGGGCGATCGCGGCGATGATCGCCAGCATGGCCAGGAGGCCCGGAATCGCCCAGTTGAATCTGCGCTTCATCGAACCTCCCACCTTATGCGAGCAACTTCGGGATGAACGTGATCAGCAGGTAGTAGAACAGGGCCGAGTAGACCACGAGTTCGAATCCCGCCAGCGCCCGGCGCCAGCCGCTCAGGCCGTGGCTGTGTCCGTCCTCGGGCACCGCAGGCAGCACCCCACGCTCCACGAGCCGCTGGTACTCCAGGGGGTGCTCCTCCATCATGTGGGCCAGCGAGATCTTGCCGCTGTACCAGACGGGGCTGGACGGGAAGACCGCCGGGTGGAAGTGGACGCTGAAGAAGTGGCCGTACAGCAGGGCGATCGCCGCAACCAGGGCTTCGTTGCCGTGGATGATGCGGAAGGCGTCGAGGAACGCCCTGGGCACGTACTGGGCGGCAAGCGCCGGGAACCAGAGGGCCACCCCGGTGCCGCCCATCACGAACAGTCCCCACACGATGGCCAGGTACTCGAACTTCTCGAGGTAGGTGTAGCGCCCGTACTGGGGCGGAGACGACCTCAGGTTCAGCAGGTACAGGGCGTGGTGGTACGCGTCGCGCACGTCCTTCAAGGTCGGCACGATCTCCAGCGAGAGGCCCATCTTGCGCCAGCCGACAAGCAGGTAGATCACGTGCCACACCGCCGAGGTGGCGAGGCCGGTGGCGCAGACCTTGTGGACGATGAGGTTGTGGTGGAAGCCGCCGAACAGCTTGAAGGTCAGCTGCGCCCAACCGGTGTAGTGGAACTTGATCGCCAGACCGGTGAAGATGAGGCCCATGGTCGACAGGGCCAGCAGCCCGTGCTGCAGCCGGTGCTGCACGTTCCAGCGCTGGTAGGTGGTCGGGGCGGTCTGGTTGGCCGGCGCCTCCTGCTCCGGCGGGATCACGGCACGTGCCTCAGCCATGTGTACCACCTCCGACTACTTGTGGGTGAGCCGCCGCAGCAGCTCGAACATCACGATCGGCCCGTCCTTCATCGTGTCGAACAGGATCAGCCCCATGAAGAACTTGTAGACGATGTGGAGCCCGCCGCTCTCCCGCTCGGCCACCACGAAGTGCTCCTTGCCCTTGGCGAAGTTCTCCGGGGCGCCGGGGTGGCACTCGGCCGTGCCGCAGGTGTTCGGCAGGTTGGCCGGTGCGACCGACGAGGTCTCCACCCGGGAGGGCTGGATGTCGTGGACGCCGTGGCAGTCGACGCACGTGGCCGCCCGCTCGTCGCCGTTCTTCACGGCGATGCCATGGAAACTCTCGTTGTAAGAAGCCGGATAGAGTCCTGCATGGCATTTCACACAGCCTTCCGATTTCAGCACCCGGAGGGCACGGCCCGTGGGGAGTCCCAGGGGCTTGGTGGGATCAGCGGCGTGCTCCGGGCCCGCCTCGGCGTGGCACCGGGAGCAGGAGATGATCCCGTGAACGGAGTTGTTGTACGCCTCCGGATCCACGTGCACCGAGATCGTCTTCCCGTCGCGAACCATCGTCTGCGGCTGGCTGTGGCACTCCAGGCAGGCGGCGTTCCCCTCCGGCTCAGAGGGGTCCAGCAGAAGGCCGGACGCGCTGGCAGTTCCGGCTGCGAACAGCACCAGCGCCGAGGCCAGAGCCAGGGAGGCCAGGTGTCTGAGCATGGCACATCTCCCCCAACATCCTCCGGTCCCGGCTTCCCGCGGCGGGTCGAGACCGAGATTCTAACCGCATCCTAACCCAAACCTTAATAATCTCTTACCCTTTTCTTAGGTTATTCTAATCTCCAGCCAGTTGAATGATCCAGGAACGACCATCACAGCCATTCTCGTCAGGTTTTTGTTATCTAGCTTCAAATCTCTCGCCCGGATGTAACCAAACGCTTCCCCAACCCGTTCCACCGGTGATACCCTGGCGGGGTATAGAGCCCCAACTCCACGTCCAGCAACATCCAGCAGTCGTAATCCCCCACTCTTGTCGCTACGCCATGCGCCCTAAATGAGGCGAAGGTGCTAAACGTTCGGTGCACCGAAACGACCACTCCCCCCTCCCAGCGGGACCGCGTGGCTGGTACAAATGACCGGCGGGCGTCAGGGCAACGCCCGCCCGTCCGGCATGGGAAAGGGCCCGGACGGATCGTCCGGGCCCGGTGTCAACTATTCGCCTGTCCAGTCCGCGAGCATCTCCCGCACGGAGCGGGACATCTCGCTGCTGAAGTCGGAATCCCACTTGCGCCGGCGGAAGACGTCGAACCACCGCCGGAGTTCCTCCTCGTCCTCGATGCCCTGCCGCGCCGCCACCATCCGCCGGATGTCCCGGGGCTGGTACCGGTTCTCGCAGACGATGTCCTCCACCCGGAAGCGTGGCGGCTTCTGCCGCCGGCGCTGCTGCTCGGTGGGGTACCCGAAGCAGAGCATCGTAACCGGCACCACGTACCTGGGCAGCCCCAGCAGCTCCCGATGCGTCTCGTACCGCTCCATGATGTCGCCGATGTAGACCGATCCCAGCCCCAGCGCCTCGGCGGCCACCACGGCGTTCTGAGCGGCAATCAGCGCATCGCAGCACGCCAGGAGGAAGTCGCCGTGAGACGGCCGGCGCGTCTCCGGGCAGTCCGCCGCAAACGCCGCGAACCAGCGGCTGTAGTCCGCGCAGAAGACCAGCACCAGCGGCGCCCGGGCGATGAAGGGCTGGTCGTCGCAGGTGACCGCCAGCGTCTCCTTCAGCCTCTGGTCCGTCACGTCGATGATCGTGTAGAGCGTCATGTTGCCGGCCGTGGGGGCCTGGAGCGCCGCCTCCAGGATCGCCCGCTTCACCTCCGGCTCGACGGGCCGCGCATCGTAGGCGCGCACGGACTTGCGGTCGCGGAGGGACTGCAGGATCGCGTTCACGGGAGTCTCCTCCTCACACACAAAGGCACGATGCCCGACGCCGCGGACCGCGGCACCGGACATCGCGCCTCACTTCTTCGCTTGGAGGTGGGTGTGGGATTTGAACCCACGGATAACGGTTTTGCAGACCGCCGCGTTACCACTTCGCCAACCCACCGGGTGGTGCGAGAGCCGGGATTCGAACCCGGGACCTCTCGGTTATCAGCCGAGTGCTCTGGCCTACTGAGCTACCCTCGCGTCCGCCATCGGCTCGCCGCCCGCAGGTACTTATCGTACATCATCCCGGGATGTTATGCAACCCGAGAAATTGAGCCAGACGTAAGAGCCAATGGTCGAAATGTAAAGGCATCAGGCTCAGGCGTTTTTCAGGATGATGCCCTCCACCAGGTTGGCGAGCCGCTCCTGGGCGTCGGTCACCGTCTCCAGCGTCTCGTAGATCTCTTTCCACTTGATCACCGTCAGCGGGTCCGCACCGCCGGTGAACAGCCCAGCGACGAGGCGCCTGAGCAGCCCGTCCGCCTCGGCCTCGACCCGGTTCACCGCCATCTTGGGCAGGCGGATCTCGTCGACCTTCCGGCGGTGGAGCTGGGCCATGATCTTCTCGATCTCCAGCGAGGCGGAGACGATCATGCCCGCGAAGGCGCAGGCGCCCTCCGTGGGCCGCTCCACGGCGTAGCTGGCCAGGCGTGCCGCCGAGGCCTCGATCATGTCCACCACGTCATCCATGGCCCGCCCGATGGCGATGATGTCCTCCCGCTCGAACGGCGTGACGAACGCCCGCCGGAGCCGGGAGATGATCTGGAACGTGATCTCGTCGCCGCGTGCCTCCAGGGCCCGGATCCGGTCCGCCTTCTCCTCCACGTCCGTGAAGTTCCGGACCAGGTCCTCGAGGGCCCGCGCGCTCTCCGTCATGTTCTGCGCCGCATCCTGGAACAGCACGAAGTACTGCTCGTCGCGGGGCAGGATACTGAAAGCCAACGTGCGCTCACCCTTTCCTCCCCGCAGTATAGCACGGAAGCGCTCAGCGGGCAGCCTCCGCCGGCGGCCCGGCGGGCGCCTTGCGCGGCTGCAGGGAGAGCGATACGCCGGCGTAGAGCAGCAGGATGCCGGCCGTCTGCGTGAAGGCGAAGATCTGCGAGACCTTCATCAGGCCCGAGGCCGCGCCGCCGCTCGCGAAGACGAAGGTGCCCAGGGCGATCAGCAGCGCAAAGGCGGCCCGCGTGCGCACGAACGAGATGATGGCGCCCACGAGGATGACCAGCGACCCGCCGATGTTCTGCAGCAGGAACGGCAGCTTGATCGCCGCAGTCGGCGCCGAGCGGAACGCCTCGGTGGCCACAACGGCCGGGCCGGTTCCGCCGGTGAGCAGCGTCGCCGCCACGACCCAGACGGTGAGCGCCGCGGCGACGGCGAGGGTCACCTGGCCGAGCCGGGCGTTCATCAGGTAGGCGCTGCCCACGGAAAGGTAGGCGACGCAGCCGCTGGCGGTGGACCAGTAGAGCCACCAGAGCGCGGTGGGAATCTGCCCGGTCAGCTCGAACCAGAGCTCGGGCAGGGCCGCGCAGGCGATGAGGATCAGGCCGACTCCGTACCAGAGCGAGTGGGGCCGGGGCCGGTTGACGTAGCGGTAGATGAGCCGGCCGCCCAGCAGCAGGGACAGCAGAACCAGGACGGCGTTGGCGACGGTTGCCATCTGTCCTACTCACCTCTCCCGGAAGTATCCGATTCCCTTGCCGTGACGGTTTCGATGTTATCTTGACTTTCGGGCAGTGTCAAACGGATGCTGCAGGTATCGGGGCTAGGGTGCGCGCCCGATGCCGCGCCGGCGCCCCCCGCCGGAAAGGCGGGGGGCGCCGGGATCCGAAGGTCAGTCCGCCTTGTTGATGCGGGCGGGGCCCTTGTCCTCGATGCCGAAGTACTGGGCGAACACCGCCCGGGCCGCGGGCGCCACCCACGAGCCGTGGGCACCGCCTTCCACGAACACGGCCACGGCGATCTGGGGATCGTCATAGGGAGCGAACGCCACCGTGATGGCATCCGAATAGGCCTTACCGGTCTCGGCCGAGCCGGTCTTGGCCGCCACCGGAATCGGGAAGTCGCTGAACACCCAGGAGGCGGTGCCCAGGGCGTGGGTCGCACCCTTGCGCATCCCCTCGAAGGTCTGCCGCCAGGCCTCGTCGGTGGCCTCCACGTAGCCGGCGACCACGGGCTCCCGCCGCTGGACCACCTCGCCGGTGGCGCTGCGCACCTCCTGCACCAGGTAGGGCTGGTAGCGCACGCCCCGGTTGGCGATGGTGGCGGTGTAGACCGCGAGCTGCAGCGGCGACACCTGCACGTCGCCCTGGCCGATGGCCACGGAGAAAACGTGGCCCGGCTGCCAACGGTCGCCGTAGGAGGCCATCGTCGGCAGCACGCCCGGATCCTCGTAGGGCAGGTCGATGCCGGTGGGCCGGCCGAAGCCGAACTGCGTGAGGTACTCCGCCAGCTGGTCGATGCCCAGCCGGTAGCCGGTCTCATAGAAGTACGGGTTGCAGGACTGGGCGAGGGCCATGTCGAGGGCCAGGTAGCCCTGGTCCACCGGGTACCAGTTGCCGCGGGTCGGGTCGCGGTCGTAGACCACGTTGCAGTGGACGGTCTCGAAGGGACCGATCACGCCGCTGCTGACGCCCGCCAGGCCGACGCCCATCTTGTAGGTGGAGCCCGGGGCGAAGCCCTGGAGCGACCAGTTGATCAGCGGCGCCCCGGGGACGTTGATGTTCTCGTTGTACTCCTCTTCGGTGAGGCCGACGGTCATCGCCTTGATGAACAGGTTCGGGTCGTAGGTGGGCACCTGCGCCATGGCCAGCACGGCGCCGGTCTTCACGTCGATGGCGACCAGCGCCCCCCGGATCGGCTGCGCCTCGGGGTCGTTCTGGGCCTTGATCCAGGCGATGGTGGAGGCGAGCGCCTCCTCTGCCTTCTGCTGCAGGTCGAGGTCAAGGGTGAGGGTCAGGTCATACCCTGGTTTCGGGTCCGTCTCCTCCACGGTGCCCACCGGCCGCCCGGCCGGGTCGACCAGCTTGACCCGCCGGCCCGGCTCGCCCTGCAGCAGCCGCTCGTAGTAGAGCTCGATGCCGTCCTTGCCCACCACCGCGTCCGGGTGGTAGCCCTCGAACTCCGGGCTTTCCAGCTGCTCCTGCGAGATCGGCTGCACGTACCCCACGACGTTGCTGGCCAGCTTGCCGCCGGGGTACTTGCGGGCAGACTGGGTGACGATCGCCACCCCCGGGAACTCGGCCTGCCGCTCGATGAACGTGGCGACGATCTCCTGCGACAGGCCCGTCTTGATGAGCAGATCCTCGAACTGCCGGCCCTGGCGCTCGTGGATCCGCACCTGTTCCAGCACGTACCGGCTGATCTCCTCGGCCTTCGCGGCGTCGCCCCCGGCCAGGAGAAGGCTCAGTTCGGGCAGGATCTTCGCCACGTGCTCGGGATCCTGGTCATAGAGCATGGCAGCATAGACCGGCTCGCTGGTTGCCAGCGGCCGGCCGTTGCGATCATAGATTGCACCCCGGGGCCCGTGGCTGGGCAGCTCCATCTGGCTCTGGTTGACCGCCCGGCTCATCCACGCCGCCGATTCCACCACGGTCAGGCGGTAGAGACGCGAGCCGACGATGCCAACAGCCAGGACGATCGCGCCCAGCAGCACGAGCACCCGCTTCTGCTCGCTGCGCACCTTCACCGCCCCCCGTTATGGTCAGGGCAGCCAACCCCACGGATCCACCGGCTCTCCCCAGACGAGAACCGTAAAGTGGAGGTGCGGCCCTGTGGAATTCCCCGTGTTCCCGGAATAGCCGATGAGCTCACCCGCCTCCACCCAGTCGCCCGGGCTCACCGCCACGCTGTCCAGGTGAGCGTACATCGTCGTGATGCCGCCCCCGTGGTCGATCTTCACCGCGATCCCGTAGCCGCCCAGCCAGCCGGCCGTCGTGACCGTGCCGGCCTCCACGGCGGCCACCGGCGTGCCGTAGGCCACGTCGATGTCCAGGCCGTCGTGCAGGTGCCAGACGCCGGTGACCGGATGCACCCGCCAGCCAAACTCGTCGGTGGTGTTGCCGTACGCCGGCCAGAGGGCGAAGCGGCCCGCAGAATAGGACGTGCGCGAGCCGCCGCGGCTCGCGACCATCGTCCGCCGCGAGGGCGGCGTGCCGCCCGGCACGAAGAGGACCTGGCCAGGCTGCAGCGCGTCCGCGTCCACGTCGGGGTTGGCCGCGACGATCTCGTCGAAGTCGGCGTTGAAGGCGTCGGCCACGCCCCACATCGTGTCGCCCTGGACGACGGTGTAGACCAGCGCGTCCATGGACGGGATGAGCAGCTCCTGCCCGATCTGCAGGATGTCGTCGGCATACATGTCGTTCACGTACAGCAGGGTCTCCACCGACAGGCCGTAGCGCTGGGCGATGGCCTCGATGGTGTCCCCTTCGACCACGGTGTATGTGGTGACCTTCGGCTTCGGGGCCTCCTCCTGAGGCTCCGGCGGGGCCTCGGCCGCCAGGGCGGGAGCCGGGGCGGTCACCGCGGCCAGCGCGGCCTCGGCGCCCACGGTCGGCAGTTCCTCACGCCGAACGGTGTCGGTTGCGCCGGTACCGGGTTCGGACTGGTCGTCGGCCGCAGTGGATGCGGGTGCGGTCGTCGGAACTGCGGGCGGTCGGACCGCCGCGCCGACACCGCTCGCGACCACGGCCGCGAGGGCCACGCCGAAGACCCGGCGGCGTAACACGACTGAGCTGGGGAGGTTCAACTACGAAGACCTCCTTCAGGCCATTTCACGCGAAACACGTGTTACATTATACCTGTCCATCGGGCGACGCGGTATGGGCTTTTGAACCGATCTCGGCTACTCATCCGTGGATGGGCCGCAGATCAGGACCCACGAGCACTTCGCCAATCTCTTCCACGGCGATGCGGCCCGCAGACGCCTCGGCCAGTTCGGCGGCCACCACAGCCCGGTCGGCGGCGCGCACGCGAAACGCCAGCACGACCTCCTCGGCGAACTGGCTGTCCAACGTCAGCGCGCCGCGCTGCTGCAGGAGGTGCTGCACCTTGCCCAGCAGGCCGTAGTCGACCCGGATCCGCAGGTCGCAGGCCGCGATGGCCTCCGCCACGCCCGCGGCCTCCACGCCGGCCACGGCGGCCTGGCTGTACGCCCGCACGAGCCCGCCCGCGCCCAGGAGGATGCCGCCGAAGTAGCGGGTGACCACGATGGCCGTGTCGGAGAGCCCTTGCTTCTCCAGCACGTCGAAGATCGGACGGCCGGCCGTGCCGCTGGGCTCGCCGTCGTCCGACATCCGCTGGATCCCGCCGGCGGTGAAGGCGAAGCAGTTGTGCGTCGCCTCCGGGTGCGCGCCGCGGATCTCGTTGATGAAGGCCCACGCCGCCTCCTCGGAGGTGACCGGGGCCACGTTGGCGATGAAGCGCGACTTGCGAATGACGATCTCGGCCTGAGCGCGGCCGGCTACGGTTCGGTACGCCACCACTTCACCCCTTGCAAGACAGGTACGCCCCATGCAATTCTAGGAGTGCCCGTCGGTCCCCTGCCTCAGACTAAAAAGACAGGGCCCGACAAGCTGGAGGGATGGCACGTGGACGCAGCATCGGATCGGGGGGACCTGCTGGCCGGCGGCGACCTGCTCAGGCAGGCGGCGGCCGCATACGCGCGTACACTGGGGCCCGAGGACTACTGGTGGCTCGGCGTCGGCCTCGCCGCCAGCACACTGGCCGACCTGCAGGAGAAGGAATACGCCCTGCGGCGCATCCAGCAGCTGATGGACCGGCTGGGCCGCACAGGCGTCGAGGGCGACTGGTTCGAGCGCTTCCTGGTGGAGCTGGCGGCGCTGGACGCCGAGGGGCTGCTGTGGCCCCGGTTCGAGCGGGACCCCGACGGGGAGATGGTCCCGACGGGCGTAGCGGTGAACCCGGCGTTCGACGCCGAGTCCGGGTACATCCTGGCGCTCGCCCACCTGGCGATCGCCCGGGCGGTGAACGAGGGCGACGCGGAGGCCGTGGCGCCGCTGGCGGAGGCCATCGGGCAGATCGTGGCGGAAGGACTGCGCCCCGAGCACCGGGAGCAGGTGCGCGCGGCGCTGGAGATCGGCGCGCAGGAGCCGTGACCGCGGGGGCGGTCACGGCTCAGGCGTGTTTGCAGGCGTACATGCGCTCGTCGGCCCGGTCCAGCAGCTTCTGCCACTCGGACTGCTGGGCCGTCTCGACGCCGATGTCCAGGTAGAGCCTCGGCTCGTCCTCGGACCGCTCCCGGTTCCACTCCTCCACCCGCTGCAGCACGCGCTCGGCGATGGCCTGGGCCTCCTGCCGGCCGGTGTCGGCCAGCACCACCAGGAACTCGTCGCCGCCGTACCGCACGACCAGGTCGCGCGACCGGACGCTGTTGGAGATGATCTGCGCGCACTGCTGCAGGACCCAGTCGCCGGTGAGGTGGCCCCAGCGGTCGTTGATCTGCTTGAACTTCCGGCAGTCGATCAGCAGCACCGACACCTCGCGCGACTCGCTCTTCACGCGCTGCGACCACTCGTTGAGGTAGTGCCGGTTGTAGACGCCCGTCAGCGCGTCCCGCCTGGCCAGCCGCTCCTCCAGTTCCGCCCGGGAGATGGCGTCGGAGACGTGGGCCGCCATCAGCTCCAGCAGGTGCAGGTCGCTCAGCTGGTACTGGTTCTTCCCCTGCCGGTCCACCCGCAGCACGCCGTAGAGCCGGCCGTTGGTCATGAGCGGCACGACGAGGATCGACTCGTCCTCCCGCGGCGTGCCGGGCACCTGGACCGAGCGGGGATCGTCCACCGCGTCGTTGGTGAAGATCGACTGGCCGTGCTTGGCCACCCAGCCGGACAGGCCCACGCCGACCCGGATCGTAGTGGTCATGATGGCCTCCCGCTCCTCAGGGGAGAGCGGGGCCTCGCTGTGCAGGTAGTGGGGCCGCAGCACCTGCGCCTGCTCGTCCAGCAGCAGGACGATGCCGGTGCGGCTGCCGGTGGCCCGCACGATGTGCCGGACCGCCGCCTGCACCACGTCCTGGACCCCGCGGGCCTTGAGCACGGGAAGCAGCTCCATCAGGCGGCGCAGGTGGTCGTTCTGGACGAGCTGCTCCCGGTGGCGGAGATAAAGCCACCGCACGACCGCGATCACGCCGGCCAGCACGGCGACCAGCATCAGCTGGAACAGCGGGCGGGCGCCGCCGATGTGCGCACCCGCGACGCCGACGAGCAGGATCGAGACGTGCGTCCACAGGTACTTCTTGCGACAGTAGCCGGCGATCACCGCGGAGAGCAGCACCATCAGCGCCGGACCCGCCGGGGCCCCCGGATCAGCCCAGTAGAGCATCACGGCCGGGACGCTCAGCAGAACCACGGCCCAGGGCGCCGTCGGCCCCTCCGGGCGCCAGACCGTGTCGAACACGGCGGCAAAGCCCGTCAGGGAACCGATCATGCACGCCCACCAGGCGGCGCTCCACGGCTGGTGGCGGTAGAGCAGCAGACCCGACAGGAAGAGCACCTCCACGGTCACCACCGCGAGAACGGAAAAAAGGACCCGCCCGCCCGACCGCAGACCGGTCATCTCCTCCCGCTCGTTCGGTTGTGTTCGAGTCACGCTGCCACCCCCCTGGGGCAAACCCGACGCGCAACGCGGCTCATAGATGTTTCTCGTTCGCCCCGCCCTATTCCTTCACACCGCCCGCGATGCGACGCACAATTTAAACCGGCCAGCCGTTCGGCTGGCCGGCTCGGCTCAGTCAGGACGGAACGGCCCGGGCGGGATGTTGTCCTTCAGCAGCGGCACCACCTTGCCGGAGCCGCTCCCCGGGTCGCTCCTGCGGGAGCCCCGGGCGCGCCCGCCCAGGGACTGCTCCAGGCGGTGCACGCGGTAGATCAGGTAGAGCACCGCTGCCAGTTGGAGCAGGACGAGGACCTGCAGTGTCTCCATGCCGAACGCCTCCCCGTGCGAGTCGCTTACACTATTGACGTTCCACGGGCGACTTCCGTTCGGGCGAACGCCTTCCAATGGCGGCCTGACCCGCCAGCGAGCTGATCAGGCACCGGGTGCACTCGCCGGAGCAGCCTTTCGGCACCGCCAGCGCCGCGCGGCAGCGCAGGCAGCGGGAGGCGCCGGGGCCGTTCTGGTACCCGCACCGGGGGCAGAGTCCGTTCGGATCGCATGCGCCGGCCATGGGTCAGGCCTCCCTCCGCTACCAGATGAGGACCCGGTGGAAGATGCCGCCCAGCAGTATCGCCAGCGCCACGTCGCCCAGCCACATCGCGGCGCCCTGCCGCCGGCCCCGCTCCTTGAACATGATCAAGATCGAGGCGATGCACGGGGTGAAGAGCGTGATGGTCACGACGGCGACCATCGTCTGGTGCGGGGTCAGCGCCATGTCGTAGAGACCGGCGGCGCCGAAGTCCCGGCGCACGAAGCCCATGATGAACGCCTGTGCGGCGGCCCGGGGCAGGCCGAGCCACCCCTCGGTGATCGGCGCCAGGAAGCCCTCCATGGCCGCCAGCGCGCCGGTCTGCTGGAGGATCGAGATCAGGAGGGCGCCGCCCGCGAAGAACATCCAGGCCTCGGAGATGAAGCCCTTCGTCTTCAGGTAGGTCTTCTGCAGCACGTTCTTGATGCGCGGCAGCCGGAGCGGCGGCAGGTCGATGAGCAGGTCGGACGAGCTGCCGGGCAGCACCCGGTTGAGCAGCATTCCGGTCACGCCGTAGACCAGCAGGAGCAGCACGATGAAGGTGGCGATGTAGACCGGCCCCAGCGGGGCGAGCATCACGGTGATCACGGCCAGCTGCGCAGAGCAGGGGATCGCCAGGGAGAGCAGGAAGGTGGCGATCGTCCGCTCGCGCTGCGTCCCCATCAGCCGGGTGGTGACGGTGGCCATGGTCACGCAGCCGAAGCCGAGGATGGTCGGGATGATCGCCCGCCCGTTCAGGCCGACCTTCGTCATCAGCCGGTCGACCAGCACGGCGATCCGGGGCAGGTAGCCCGAATCCTCCGCGACGGAGAGGAACAGGTAGAAGCCCAGCACCAGCGGCAGGAGCAGGCCCAGCAGGTAGGAGACCGTCATGGTCAGCAGGCCGAACTCCCCGATCAGGATCTCGCCGAGGAACGACTCCGGCTGCACGAAGCGTCCGACCAGTGCGGTGATCCAGGGCACGTAGTACTCGCCCATCCAGACCTCTTCGGTGATGCCGACCACGTCCTGGGCCACCCAGACGCCGAGCACCTGGTACATCAGGTACAGGAAGCCGGCGAGCACCAGGAGGCCCCCCAGCGGGTGGAGCGTGAGGCGGCCGAGGCGGGTGGAGAGGCTGGCTCCCGAGCTGGTCTCCCGGACCACGCGCTCGGCGATCTCGTCGGCCCGCCTGCGCCGGGCCCGGTACATCTCCTCCCGCAGCCCGGGCCCCGGCCGCCCCAGCCGCTCACAGATCGCCGGGTCGTCCTCCAGCCACATCACGGCATCGGCGGGCGGCAGGTCCCCGGGCATCCGCTCCGCCACCTCGGGGGTCGGAATGCCCCGCCGAACCCGGGCGACGGCGGCCTTGAGCTCGGCGATCCCCTCGCCGCGGACGGCGACGGTGGGGATGACCTCGACCCCCAGTTCGGCCGAGAGGCGGGTCACGTCGATCTCCATGCCGTTGGCCCTGGCCTCGTCCATCAGGTTCAAGGCGACGACCACGGGGAAGCCCATGTCGATGATCTGCAGCGTCAGGAACAGGTCCCGGTCCAGGTGCGCCGCGTCCACCACGTTGATAATCGCATCAGCCTGCAGGATCATGTCCCGGGCTACCCGCTCCTCCTCGTTGAAGGCGGAGACGCCATAGACGCCGGGGGTGTCGAAAATGCCGACATCGCCCATCCGTCCGGATGCGATGTCGACAGTGGTTCCGGGGTAGTTTGAGACCTCCACGTAGACGCCCGTCAGGCCGTGAAAGACCGCGGACTTCCCCACGTTGGGGTTGCCGACCAGCACCACCCGCTTCGCCTGGGTGGGGATCGCAGCCGTGGCGGAGGAGCCGTGGCAGTGCGGCTGGGTCATCTGCTATCCCTCCACCAGCTCGACTGTGATGCGGTGCGCCAGGTTCCGCCCCAGGGCCATCTCCTGCTTGCCCTTGCGCACCACGACGGGGCCCCCGGGCAGCACGGTCTGGCAGGCGGCGCGCGCCCCCTCGGCGATGCCGAACCGGATGGCCGCCAGTCGGGCTTGGGGGTCATCGATCGTGCGGATGACGAATACCTGGCCTGGCCTGGTCTGGTCGAGCGTCATGCGTGCCACATCCTTCGGTAGTGAGAATCGTTATCGTTCATCCCTATTTAATCAGCCCTGGGCTTGGCTGTTCAAGAGCCGAAGAGGCGCATTTTAGGATAAACTAGTAGAGTGTTGACCCTACAAATGTCTACTGCCCATCCGAAACAGCCCCCGCGCGCCGCGAACCCGACCACCGGGCGCAGCGCGCGCCTCCCGGAGGCGCGCCCGAGGGCGCCCACTGGAGCACCTGCCCGGCACGGGATAGTACTTTGGTGCCTCCCTCCCTTTTCATCCAATCAACTACAATGCTAAAGAAAAGTCCGATACCAGGGGTGAGGCTTGTGCCTGTTGTGGAAGCGCTGGTGCTGCCCCTGATTGCGATCGGCGTCGGCTTCCACCTGGCGGTCAGCTGGGCGCTGCTCTGGCGGTACTACCAGACCCGGGAGCGCTCGCTGCTCACCTGGGGCGTGGGCTGGCTCGTCCTGACCCTGCACGTCCTGGGCATGTTCCTGACCGAGGTCGGCGTGCAGGGCGCCTCGCTGCTGCGGGACATCGCCCTGGCGGCCGCGGCGCTGGGCTTCCTGGGCGGGCAGGTGGAGCGGTCCGGGCAGAGCCCCGCCGCCATGCGACCGCTGGTGCTCGGCGGCATCCTGCTCCTGGGCGCCGCCTTCGTGCTCGGCGTCGCCGCGGGCGACCCGGTCGGCGTCACCGCAGCGGGCGTGGTGGCCATCGCGCTGGGCGGCGCGGCGTGGCTCGCCTTCCCCGCCCAGGCCGAGGACCGCCGCAGCCTGTCCCAGTGGCTGCTGTTCACGGGCTTCTGCTTCGGCGCGCTGCGGGCGCTGGGCACCGCCTGGCCCGGCCGGGCCCTCGCCCCGGACGTCGCCGGCCAGGCGCTCTTCTCCCTGTTCTTCTCCGCCGCCGTCACGTGGCAGTCGTGGGAGCACGAGCGCGCCGTCCGCCTCTTCTCGCGCACCCTGGAACGGCTCAACCGCCCGCTCAACCTGCAGGAGGCCCTCGACGAGTCGCTCCGGCTGGTGGCCGAGACGCTGAAGGTCAAGGAGGGCTGGATCCTGCTCCGCACCGAGGGGCGGGGCGGCGCCGAGGGCGAGTGGACCATCGGGGCGGCCTACGGCTTCCCTGAGTGGGCGCGGGTCGGCGTGCACGCCCAGCACTTCCCCATCGACCGCTGCCTCTGCCTGCGTCACCTGAGCGGCTCGGCGCTGGTGACCCAGGTGCGGGACCTGGCCTGCGTGCGGGCCACCGCCGAGGTGGGCCACCCCAGCGGCCGGCACATCACGATCCCGCTGGGCCAGGACGGCCGGGTGGCCGGCATCATGGTGCTGATGGTCCACCCCTCCCGCTACCTGAGCGCCGCCGACCGGGAGCTCCTCACCGCCCTGGGCGAGCAGATCGGCCTCGCCATCGACCGGGCGCGGCTGTACGACCAGCTGGCGGAGAAGGAGCGGATGCGCAGCCGCCTGCTGGCGAGGCTCATCACCGCGCAGGAGGACGAGCGGCGGCGCATCGCCCGCGAGCTGCATGACGAGACCGGGCAGGCGCTCACCGCCCTGGTGGTCACCCTCGACTTCCTGGCGCGCCACCCGATGGACGCGGAGGCGCTGCGCAAGCGGCTGAGCAACGTCAAGGAAATGGCCGAGGCCAGCCTGGCCGAGGTTCGCCGGGTGATCCACGAGATGCGGCCCACGGCGCTGGACGACCTCGGCCTGGAGGCCGCGATCCGCTGGCTCGTGCGGCGCTACGAGCACGCAGGGCTGAAGATCGGCATCGAGATCGACGGCCTGAACGGCCGGCTGCCCGATCACATCGAGATCACCGTCTTCCGGCTGATCCAGGAGGCCTGCACCAACACGGTGAAGCACGCCGGGGCCCGCAACGTCAGCATCCGCCTCCGGCAGAAGGGCGGCTGGCTCACGGTGGAGGTGACCGACGACGGCATGGGGTTCGACCCGCTCCGGCGGGGGGAAGGCGTCGGCCTGGCGGGCATCCGCGAGCGGGTGACGCTGGCCGGCGGCGAGCTGAGGATCGAATCGGGTCCCCAGACCGGGACCCGGGTGTACGCAGAGCTGCCCGTGGAAGGAGCGATGCAGAGTGGCGATACGGGTGCTGATCTGCGACGACCACATGATGGTGCGTCAGGGCGTACGCATGGTGCTGCAGTCTGAGCCCGACCTGGAACTGGTGGGCGAGGCCGGCCGCGGCGACGAGGTGGTCGAGCTGACCAAGCAGCTCCGGCCCGACGTGGTGATCATGGACATCTCCCTGCCCGACATGAGCGGCATCGAGGCGACCCGGCTGATCAAGCAGGCGGTTCCGGAGACGCGCGTCATCGGCCTGACCATGCACGAGGAGGAGCCGTTCGTGCTGGAGTTCTTCCGGGCCGGGGCCGATGCGTATATCGTAAAGCGGTCGGCTGCCGCCGACCTGGTCGGGGCCATCCGCGCCGTGATGGAGGGACAGGCGGTACTCGACCCCGCCGTGACCCGCGCCGTGGTCTCCGGCTACGTCTCGCGGCCCGTTCCCGCCGCGGGCCAGTCCGCCGAACCCTGCCCGCTGACCCCGCGCGAGCGGGAGATCCTCATCCTGGTGGCCGAGGGGCTCACCAACGCCGAGATCGCCCGCAGGCTGTTCATCAGCGAGAAGACCGTGCAGACGCACCGGTCCAACATGCTCGACAAGCTGGGGATCCACGACCGCACCGAGCTGGTGCGCTACGCCATCCGGCAGGGGCTGGTGGAGCCCTAGGCCGGGCGGTAAACGGTTGACTTGGGCGGCGGCGAGCCCGTAGAATCAGGGGGAAATCGGCTCGAACAGTCAGGGGTTGCTCATGCACTGGACCACCGGGATCATGGAGACCTTCGGCTATCCGGGTATCGTGCTGATCATCCTGATCGAGAACCTGTTTCCCCCTATCCCGTCGGAGATCGTGCTGCCCTTCGCCGGCTTCATGACGACGCAGGGCAGCCTGACGCTGTTCGGCGTCCTGATCGCCGCCACCCTCGGCTCGGTGCTCGGGGCCATCGCCCTCTACGGCGTCGGCCTCTGGTTCGGCCGGGAGCGCATTTACTGGATCGTGCGCCGCTTCGGCCGGTGGCTGACCATCAGCGAGCAGGACGTGCAGCGCACCGAGGACTGGTTTGAGCGCTACGGCACCTGGACGGTGTTCTTCTGCCGCATGGTGCCCGTGATGCGCAGCCTGATCTCCATCCCCGCGGGCCTCGTGCGCATGAACCTCGGCGTGTTCATCCTCTACACGGCGATCGGCTCGGCGATCTGGAACCTCCTCCTGGTGGGCGTCGGAGCGGCGCTGGGCGCTGCCTGGCCGACCGTCTCCCGGTGGGTGTCCATCTACCAGGACGCGGTCATCGCAGCGGCGCTGCTGGCCGTGGCCGCCTTCCTCCTCTACCGGCTGGCAACCCGCAGGAAGGGCTGAGAGGTGCCGCCGGCCGGTGCCAGAAGCGCAAAAAAAGGGGGCTGTCTCCCGGTCATCGCGGATGACCTGAGACAGCCCCCTCCTATTTGAGGCCCTTACCGCCGGCGGCGGGAGGGACCCGAGCGCAGGACCAGCTCCACACTTCCGTTCTCGCCCACCTCGGGTGTGTAACGGTTTCCGTCGGAATCGCTGACCTGGAGCCGCTCGATATACCAGGACCCCCGGCTCTCCACCAGGGCCTCCAGCTTGCTCACCACATCCTCACGGCTAATGGCAAGCGTCTTGCCGCCTCCATGCTCCAAGATCGACCAAACGTCCACCGGAACTCCCCCTTTCCCCACAGGTCCCGCACCGTCGGGAGGGGCGCAGGCGCCCCCCGGCCGCGCGTGCACACGCAGTGACCAAGACCCATGACCATCCTATCTTACACCAGCCTGCGGAGCAGACACAACCCTGGGCCGCACCTGGATCCAATATGCAAACGTCTCAACGATAAGGAGGTGTCGGCCGTGGTACTCGTCATCGGCGGCGACCATCTGGGCTCGATTGGCCAGAATCTGCGCAACATCGGCTTCACTGACGTGAAGCACGTCACCGGGCGCACGGAGCGCCGGGTCGAGATTCCGGCCGGCACGGAGCTCGTGATCGTCCTCATCGATTACGTGAACCACAATCTGGCCCGCTGGGTGAAGGAGCAGGCCAAGGCCCGGCAGTTGCCCATCATATTCGCCCGCCGCTCCTGGAGCGCCATCTGTACGTCGCTGCAGAACTGCGCAGACTGCCCGAACCGGGAGAACTGTACGGGGTCGACGGCGCCCGCCGAGCGCTCGACAACTGCCTGCTGAGCAGCAGGGCCGCCATCCCTCAGGATGGCGGCCCACCGTCTTCTGTCTGCACCGGATCCGGCCCGGCTAGGCGATCTCGGCGCCCTCCAGCGCCCGGCCCATGGCGCGCATGAACGTCTCGAGGACCTCGGGGTCGAACGTGTCCCGCAGCGGCCCCGTCATCATGTTCAGGGCTTCGCCCGGGTCGATCCCGTCGCGGTAGACCCGGTCTGCGGTGAGCGCGTCGTACACATCGACCACGGCGCAGATGCGGGCGTACAGGTGGATCTGCCCGCCCTGTAGCCCAAGCGGGTATCCGCCGCCGGTCCACCTTTCGTGGTGCTGCAGCGCCACGATGGCGGCCTCCTCGGGCAGCTCGGGCTGGTTCCGCAGCATCACCCACCCGAGGGTGGTGTGCCGGTGCATCACGTCGGTCTCCTCGGGGGTCAGCTGCCCGGGCTTGTTGAGGATCGCCAGCGGGATACCCGCCTTGCCGACGTCGTGCAGCAGCGAGCTCATGGCCAGGTTGACCAGTTCGTTCCCGCGCAGGCCCATCGCGTTGCCCAGCATCGTTGCGAGCACGCAGACCTCGACGGAGTGCTGCAACGTGTACTCATCGGCCTGGCGGAGTTCCGCGAGCGGAACGGCGAGGCCGGGGTGGGCGGCGACCTCGTTCACCGCCTGCACCACCGCGTTCCGCAGCCCCTTCACCTGCAGCTCCAGCCGGGGCAGCTGCAAACCGGTTGCGCCCTGCGGGACGGTGTGCCGGATGTAGTCGGTCACCTTCCGCAGCTCGGCCGTCAGCTCGGTGCGCACCCGCTGCGAGATCTCGGGATGCGACCGCCCGGAAGCCGGGCCGGAAGGGAGGTAGACCGCGTCGACTCCGTGCGTCTGGAGAAGGCGAAGGTAGGCGTCGGTGATCCGCACGCCTCTGGAGAGGAGGACCCTGCCGTCCTCGCTCAGCACGTCCCTGGCCAGGCAGTCGCCTGGCCGCACGGCGGAGAGCGGAACCCGTCGTACTCTGGGCAACAGCAATCGCCTCCCGGGAGCAGAATCTACCCGGCCAGTTCGCTCATGTACTGCTCTGCGCTCTCGTGAAGCTCCCGGACCACCTCGACGTGCCGCTCGCGGAAGAGGTCGATCTCATACGGCGTGGCGATACGTGTCCCGTCGGCCTCCAGCAGCACCCGTACCCGGGGCCGGTCGGCCCTGCCCCGCTCGGCCGCGACGACGACGGCCTTCCGCCCGCCGGTCAGCTCCACCATCGAGCCCACCGGCCACGGGGCGATGCAGTTGAGGAAAGCCAGGAGCATCTGAGGATCGAAGAAGCCGTGCATGGGCCCTGAGAGCGATTCCAGCGCCATGGCGGGGCTCAACCCCTTGCGGTAGATGCGGTCCGACGTCATGGCGTCGTAGCAGTCGCAGATGGCGCACACCCGGGCGAACCGGTAGATCTGGTTGCCCGAGAGGCCGTGGGGATAGCCGCCGCCCGCCCAGCGCTCGTGGTGCTGCAGCGCCACCACCGCCGCGGTCGGCGGGATCTCGGGCTGGTTCTTGAGCAGTTCCCAGCCCAGGATCGTGTGCTGCTTCATCGCCTCGGCCTCCTCAAGGGTGAGGCGGCCGGGCTTGTTGAGGATTTCCGGCGGGATGGCAATCTTGCCGATGTCGTGCAGCAGGGTGCCCAGGGCGAGGGTGCGCAGGTCGGAGAGGGGATAGCCGAGCTCCGCCCCCAGGAGCGTGGAGAGGATGCAGACGTTGACGGAGTGGCTCAGGGTATACTGGTCTGCAGACCGTATGTCCTGCAGGTTGACGGCCACCCGCGGGTTTGCGAGCAGCTCGGTGATGATCTGGTCGATGGTCTGCCGCAGTCCCTCGACGCGGATGGTAGGCGAGAAGTGGCGCATGCCGGACCGGGTGGCCTCGTTCATGGCGGCCCGGATGTCCTCCACCGTCCGGGACATGGCGTCCTCGAGCTGGTAGCGCGTCTCCTCGGAGACCACGTCCATCGGCTCGACGTCCGGCGCCAGTTCATTGACGATGTATACTGAGGTAATCCCATAACCGAGCAGGGGCCCGATAAAGGATTCGCGCAGAACGGTTCCCGCTTGCAGCAACACCTGGCCGTTCGGTGAGAACACGGTTTTCCCTAGGCGCATGCCAGCACGGATGTCCGTTGTCGGGACCCGGTACAAAATCGCACACCCCCGTGTGGAGGGATAGATGGGCCCCGCATCAGCGGTGATGCACGGTCATCCTCCCCTTTTGCGAGCCCGGTGAATGCAATACGTACATGTAGGTCAATGTAAGACGTATATGTATGAGTTATGCATAATAGGGTGTCAATCCTTCTCCGAAAGTTTACGAATCACCTTTGCTTCCATTTGCCTCCTGTCATGTGCGACAGTGCACTCGACCGGCTGCACCCTGCTACGGGGGGCCGGGGTGGGCCCGGTTGCCTCGGTGGGATGGACCCGGGCAATCGCCCGGCCGCCGGGGCGGCGGCAGGCGAGCAATATCGTGACCTCACCCACTGAAAACCATATTCGCATACACGGAGTCCTAACTAAGGGTGACTCGAACCGAGGAGGTGTGCCATGCGCTGCCCGCTGTGTAATGTTCCGATGCGGGAGGTGGAGCGCCGCGGCGTCCGCCTCGACGTGTGCACCGAGTGCCACGGCGTCTGGCTGGACGGCGGCGAGTTGGACAAGTTGCTGGCCGCCGGCCAGGCCTGGGAGGACGAGTACCGGTACCACCCCCGGCCGGCGTATGGCGACCGGTACGACGACGAGGATTCCTATCGCCGGAAGAAGAAGCGGAAGCACTTCCTCGAGGAGATCTTCGACTTCGCCATCCTCGACCTCCTCGACGACTGAGGCCCGTGGTCAGCAACCAGCAGGCAGGTGAGGCAGCGGATGCGGCAGGTGGACGTGGTCGGCGCCGTAATCCAGAACGAGGCCGGCGAGGTGCTCTGCGCCCGCCGGGCGTCGGACAAGGCCCAGGGCGGGCTGTGGGAGTTCCCCGGCGGAAAGATTGAACCCGGCGAGCAACCTGCGGAGTCGCTGCGCCGGGAGATTTGCGAGGAACTGGGCTGCGAGATCGCGGTGGGCGAGCGGGTGGCCGAGACGACGTACCGGTATCCCCACGCGGTCGTCCGGCTCGTCACCTTCCGCGCCCGCCTCGTCCGGGGCCAGCCCACGCCCCGGGAGCACGCCGAGCTGCGCTGGCTGCCCGTGGCCGACCTCGGCCGGCTTTCGTGGGCGCCGGCCGACCTGCCCACCGTCGCACGGCTGCAGGCGGAGGCGGGAGTCCGGGCCGGCCGGTAAGGTTACTCCAGGTCGACCACGCCCAGGTGGACGGCCCCGCCTCCTTCCCACAGCGGCCCCCTGAGCTCCTCGGGGTAGACCGGATCGGGCAGGGCGGCCACCTCTTCCCGGGAGAACCAGCGGCACACCCGCACCGGGCCGTCCACGTCCCGGATGCGCCACGCCTGCCACGGCCGCCCGTGCGGCCCCAGCGGCTCCACCGCCTCTCCGGCCGCGCCGTCGACCGGGCGGTCGACGGTGGCCTCGGCCCGGAACACCACCTCGACCACGTGCTCCGAGCGGCGGGCCGACCGGAACTCCTGCACGTAGGCGAGCGCGCCCACCTTCACCGCGACGCCCGCCTCTTCCAGCGCCTCCCGGACCGCGGCGGCGTACAGGTCCTCGCCGGGTTCCAGCGTGCCCCCGGGAAGCACCCACGCCCTGCCGGTCCGGCTGTGGCAGAGCAGCAGCTCCCCAGCCCGGTTGGTCACGATCACCCGGGCCACGACACGGCGCTCCTTCAGATGCACGCCCATCGCACTTCACTCCCTGTCGTCAAGTTCATCTGATCCAGAAGCGCCCTTTCCGGCCGCCGCCCGCCGCCGGACCGGCCAGGCCAGCGCTCCGGCCGTGCGCAGTGCAGCGGCAGCCAGTCCGGTTGCGAGCAACTTTTGAAATACCATTTCCGCCCCGCTGCGGCAACCCACTGGAGAGGAGGGGATCCGTCTGGACCTGGACCGCCTGAAGCAGGAGATGAAGGCCTACGCCGCGCAGGTCGGCCTCGACCTGGTGGGCGTGGCCCCGGCCGACCCCTTCCTGCGGGAGCAGCAGCTCCTGGAGGAGCGGAGGGAGCGGGGCCACGGGCCCAACCCCTACGAGCACCAGGTGATCGCCGAACGGGTCTACCCCGAGCAGTGGCTGCCAGGGGTCCGGTCCATCGTCGCCTGCGGCATCTCCTACTACCACCCCGACGCCCCGCCGCCGCCCGGCGGCGGCCCGGCGCTCAGGGGCTGGCTCTCCCGCTATTGCCGGGGGCGCGACTACCACCACATCCTGAAGGAGCGGATCCTCCGTCTCGCGGGGTGGCTGGAGGAGCGGGCGCCGGGCCACCGGCACCTGGCCTACGTGGACACCGGCCCGCCACTGGACCGGGCCGTCGCCGAGCGGGCCGGCATCGGCAAGTTCGGCAAGCACACCAACCTGATCACACGGGAGTACGGCACCTGGGTCTTCCTGGGCGAACTGCTGACCACGCTGCCGCTGCCGCCCGACGAGCCGGTACCGCCGGCCTGCGGCGACTGCACCCTCTGCATCGACGCCTGCCCGACGGGGGCGCTCACCGAGTGGCGGCTGGACGCCAACCGCTGCCTCTCCTACATCACGCAGATGAAGGGGATCATCCCCCCGGAGTACCGCGAGGCGATGGGCAACCGGCTCTTCGGCTGCGACGACTGCCAGGACGTCTGCCCCTACAACCGGCGGGCCCGCCCCTCCCCCCACCCCGAGTTCGCGCCGGCGGCTGAGCTGGGCGGGGGCCAGCCGGACCTCCTGCAGATCATGGCGATGACCGGCAGCGAGTTCCGCCGCCTGTTCGAGCCGACGGCGGCCGGCTGGCGGGGCAAGACGACCATCCAGCGCAACGCGGTGATCGCCCTGGGCAACAGCGGCGACCCCGCGGCCCTGCCGGCGCTGGTGGCGGCCCTGGGGAGCGAGAGCGAGGTGATCCGGGCGCACGCGGCCTGGGCGCTGGGCCGCCTCGCCCGGCTGGTCCCGGAAGCGGCCCCTGCGGCACGGCAGGCCCTGGAAGAGCGAGCGGCGCGTGAGGCCGCCGCGCCGGTTCTCATCGAGTTGAAAGCCGCCCTGGAATCCCTGGGCGGCGGTGAATAGGTCGTCCATCCTTCGGCCAGAATAGCAGGCAGAGGCAGCTCATATTTGGCGCCTCTGCTACGCCCATTCTTGGTGGGCAGGGAGCCGGCCCGGCGGTGAGGGCCGGCTCCCTGTCATTTGCCCGTGCGGCGGGCCACCGCCTGTGCGGACTGCTCGTCCGCGTGGTAGGAGGAGCGCACCAGGGGGCCCGACTCGCAGTGGGCGAAGCCCCTCCTGAGCGCCTCCTCCCGCAGGTGGGCGAACTCGGCCGGCGTGTAGAACTTCGCCACCGCCAGGTGGCGGGATGTCGGCCGCAGGTACTGGCCGAAGGTGACGATGTCGACCCCGACCGCCCGCAGGTCGTCCATCGCCTCGTACAGCTCGGCCATGGTCTCGCCCAGGCCCACCATGATGGAGGACTTGGTGCTGATGTGCGGCTTCATCTCCTTGGCCCGCCGGAGCACCTCCAGCGAGCGGTCGTACTTGGCCCGCGACCGCACCCGGTCGGAGAGGCGCCGCACGGTCTCGATGTTGTGGTTGAGAACGTCGGGCTCGGCCTCCATCACCTCGGCCAGCGCGTCCCAGTTGCCCATGAAGTCGGGGATCAGCACCTCGACGCCGGTGGAGGGGTTCTTGCGCCGGATGGCCCGGATGGTCTCGGCGAAGATCCGGGCGCCGCCGTCCGGCAGGTCGTCGCGCGCCACCGAGGTGACGACCACGTGGCGCAGGTTCATCTGCACGCAGGCGTCGGCCACCCGCTCGGGCTCATCCAGGTCGAGCCCCGCCGGGGCGCCGGAGGTGACGGCGCAGAAGCCGCAGTTGCGGGTGCAGACGTCGCCCAGGATCATGAACGTCGCCGTGCGCCGGTTCCAGCACTCGAAGATGTTGGGGCAGCGGGCCTCCTCGCAGACGGTGTGCAGCCCGCGCCCGCGCATCAGCCGCTTCAGTTCGACGAACTCCGGGTCGGTGTGCAGGTTGATCTTCAGCCACTCGGGCTTCCGGCTGACGTCCGGCCTGGCGCGGCTGGGCAGGATCGGAAGCTCCAGGTCGGGGTCGATCCTGAACTCTGCCATGGTCTCACCTCATTAGACCAAAGTCTACCCGCTTTTTCCCTGCCGCGCAACGTGGCCCCCTCCTCGGGCACGGGAAATCATGGTACCCCAGTTGTAGACTGTGGTAAAATTGTCATGTGAGTGCCAAACTGCCGCGTCAGGGGGAATCGCCGTGGAGGAGCGCCAGCCGCACATCCAGTGCCGCACAGGCGATATTGCACCCTACGTCCTGCTGCCCGGCGACCCGGGGCGGATCGACGCGATCGCCGCCCAACTGGACCGTTGGGAACCCGTCGCCTGCAACCGGGAGTACCGTACCATCACCGGTACCTATCAGGGCATGCCCGTCACTGCCACCTCCACCGGCATCGGCGGCCCCTCCGCCGCCATCGCCGTGGAGGAGCTGATCCGCACGGGGGCGCGGGTCCTGGTGCGCATCGGCAGCGCCGGCGCCCTGCAGCCCCACATCCGGGTGGGCGACCTGCTGGTCGCCGTGGGGGCCGTGCGGGAGGAGGGGGCCAGCGCCATGTACGTCCCCGCCGCCTACCCGGCGGTCAGCGACCCTGCGGTGCTCACCGCGCTCCTGCAGGCGGCGAAGGGGCTGGGCGCAACCGCCCACGCCGGCATCGTGCGCAGCCACGACAGCTTCTACACCGACCGGGAGGACGAGCTGACCCGCTTCTGGGCGGGGAAGGGCGTCCTCGGGTCCGACATGGAGACCGCCACGCTCCTCACCGTAGCCCGCCTGCGCGGCGCCAGGGCCGGGAGCGTGCTCAACGTGGTGGTGCCCGCAGACGGCGGGCTCGAGGCGGGGATCAACGACCTGGTGGCGGGAAAGGAGGCGGCACGGCGAGGCGAAACTGCCGAGATCAGGGTTGCACTGCACGCGCTCCATGCCCTGTGGGCGGAGGAAACTTGCTAGGAGGTGCTCGCATGGCTGCACAGCAGAAGAACGTATGGGCGTTCCGGTTCACGACCCTCTCCCTGGTGCTGATTCCGGTTGCCGTGGGCATCAACTACGTCGGCAAGCTCTTCGCCGCTGCGCTGAAGCTCCCCCTGTGGCTCGACTCCATCGGCACGGTCCTCGCCGGCATGCTGGCCGGGCCATGGATCGGCGCCATCTCCGGAGCCGTGAACAACATCATCTTCGGCATCACGGCCGACCCGGTCTCATTCTGGTACCTGATCACCTCCATCGTCATCGGCCTTGTGGTCGGCTACCTGGCCATGACCGGCTGGATCCGCGACTTCGGCCGGGCCGTCCTGCTCGGCCTGATCGTGGCCCTGGCCGCTGCGGTGGTCTCCACCCCGATCAACGTCATCCTCTGGGAGGGCACCACCAGCAACGTCTGGGGTGACGCCCTCTACACGATCCTGCGCGATCAGGGGACGCCGGTCTGGATCGCCTCCTTCATCGACGAGCTGGTCGTCGACCTCCTGGACAAGGTGGCTACGGTCATCGTCTCCTTCCTGATCTTCAAGGCGCTGCCGCAGCGCCTCACCGGCCTCTTCGCCGGCCAGGACCAGGTGGAGAAGCTGTAGCGGCCATAGACCGGACCGGCTTTCGCATCGCAGAACGGCGCCGGGGCTGTCTCTCTGGCAGCCCCGGCGCCTGAGTGACAGGCAGGTGACCGCATTGCAGTTCACCCTCTACGTACCCGGCGATTCGTGGGTGCACCGGCTGGACCCGGTCTCCAAGATGCTCATCACCGTCGTCGGCCTGGCCTGCACCTTCCTGCTGCCCGGCCACCTGGCCCCGGCGCTCCTGCTTGCGGCCTCGCTCGCCCTGCTGGCGACGGCCGGCGTGCTGCGCCGTACGGCCGCCGTCTTCGCGGGGGTAGCCCTGATCGCCGTCACCTTCTTCGTCGTCCAGGGGCTGGTCTACGCCGGCAACGAGACCCCGGCGCTGGCCCTGGGCCCGCTCACCTTCTACCGGGAGGGCCTGCTCCTGGGCCTCCGGCTCACCCTGCGGCTCTACAACATCCTCGCCTCCAGCCTCATCCTCATCCTGACGACCCGGCCCTCCGACCTGGTGGAGTCCCTGATGCGCCGGGGGCTGCCCGCCCGGTTCGGCTACGTGATCATCGCGGTGCTGCAGATCATCCCCACCATGGTGGAGGCCTCTAACCGGATTACCGACGCCCAGCGCTCCCGGGGCATGGAGACCGAGGGGAGCCTCTGGGTCCGCCTGCGCGCCTTCATCCCCCTCATGGGCCCGCTGGTCACCTCCTCCCTCATCGCCACCGAGGAGCGCGCCCTGGCGCTGGAGGTGCGGGGCTTCGCCTCCAACCGGAGGCCCACGTTCCTGAACGAAGAGTCGATCCCGGGCTACGCCTGGCCGGTGCGGATCGCCGCCCTGGCCGTGCTCCTGCTCGGCATCGCGGGGCGGGTGGTGCTGTCATGAGCGTGATCCGGGTGGAGAACCTGCGCTACCGCTATCCCCGGCAGACGGAGCTGGCCCTGGACGGCATCAGCTTCACGGTGGAGCCCGGCGAGTTCGTGGGCATCGTGGGCCCCAACAAGGCGGGCAAGTCCACCCTCTGCCAGGCGCTGGTGGGCCTGGTGCCCCACTTCTACAAGGGCGCCATCGGCGGCCGGGTCGAGGTGGCGGGGCTGGACGTACACGCCGCGCCGGTGGCCGAGGTGAGCCGCAGGGCGGGGCTCGTCTTCCAGAGCCCGTTCACCCAGATGTCGGGCGCCAAGTTCAGCGTGTACGAGGAGGTCGCCTTTGGCCTGGAGCGCGCCGGGGTTCCCCGGGAGGAGATGATCCGGCGCATCGAGTGGGCCCTGCGGTTACTCGGGCTCTGGGAGCTGCGCGACCGCAGCCCCTTCGCCCTCTCCGGCGGGCAGATGCAGCGGCTGGCCATCGCCTCGGTGCTGGTGATGGAGCCGGAGGTCCTGATCCTGGACGAGCCCACGTCGCAGCTGGACCCGGCGGGCACCAGCGAGGTCTTCGCCGCGGTGGGCGACCTCTGCCGGCGGGGCATGGCGGTGGTGATGGCCGAGCACAAGGTGGACCGCATCGCCGCCCGGGCCGACAAGGTGCTGGTGCTGGACCGGGGAAAGGTGCTGGCCTGGGGCCCGCCGGGCGAGGTCTTCAGCCTGGACGGCCTCGAGGCGCGCGGGGTCGCGGTCCCCGCCGTCACCGCGGCCGCCCGGGAACTGGGCTGGCGGGAGCAGGACGGCAGCTATCCGGTCACCGTCGAGGCGGCCGTCAGGATTGGGGGTGCGGCGCTTGGCCGAGATCAGGGTTAAGGACCTGCACTTCCACTACACCCCGGGCGTGGAGGTGCTGCGGGGGATCACGCTCGCGCTCGAGCCCGGGGCGGTGGCCATCATCGGGCAGAACGGCGCGGGCAAGTCCACGTTCGTCCGGCTGCTCAACGGTCTCCTCAGGCCGACCCGGGGCGAGGTCTGGGTGGACGGGGTCACCACGAGTTCCACCACCGTGGCCGGCATGGCCCGCAAGGTGGGGCTGGTCTTCCAGAATCCCACGGATCAGCTGTTCAAGAGCCGGGTGCTGGACGAGGTGATGTTCGGCCCCCTCAACCTGGGCCTCAGCCCGGACGAGGCGCGCCGGCGGGCCGGGGCCGCCCTGGCCAGGGTGGGGCTGACCGGGGTCGAGGGGCACAACCCGTACGACCTGGGGCTGGCGGAGCGCAAGCTGGTGACCATCGCCAGCGTGCTGGCGATGGAGACGCCCGTGGTGATCCTCGACGAGCCGACCATCGCCCAGGACGCCACGGGCGTGCGGCAGATCGGTGAGATCGTCACGTGGCTCCGGGAGCAGGGGCGCACAGTGATCACCATCACCCACGACATGGACTTCGTCGCCCGCTATTTCCAGCGGGTCCTGGTCTTCCAGGGCGGGCAGGTGCTGGCCGACGGCACCGCTGAGGAGATCTTCGCCCGGCCCGACCTGCTGCGGCAGGCCGGCCTGGAGCCGCCGCCGGTCACGGTGCTGGGACGGGAGCTGGGCCTCGCCCGTCCGCCGCTCACCGTGGAGGACTTCGTGGCGCGGATACGGGCGAAGGCAAGTGGGGAGACACTGTAGGTCGCAGAACAGAGTCGAGTTCCGTTGTCGCCCCCCTACCGAACACGCCTGCCATTGCGCCTCGTGCTATCAGGTATTCGTAAGCTCAGAGGGCGTGGTCGTCTCTGTGTGACGTCCACGCCCTCAGTAACGGTGTGACCGGCCGCCACTTCGACTGCGCCACTGGGTCACCGCATGTCACGGCCGCCGGTCCCAGGGACGCACGACGCCCACCACGTGGTACTCGGCGTCCTCCTGAACCGCCTTGAGCACGCCCTGGCTGATCTCTGCGTGGGTGAGCCAGCGGGAGCGGTCCCCCTCGATCTGAAAGCCGAGGATCACCTGCCGGTAGGACACGTTTGGCGGGATCTCCTCCAGGGCGGGCCGCGGCAGGCGGGTGGGGTCTGCTGCAGCGCTCCCCCGCACATGGAACAGCCTGCAGGGTTCTCCGCTGCGGCCGAGTTCCGCAGCCACCGTCGGCAGCGCCGCCGGGGCCGTACTGTGAATCCAGCAGATAGCCAGCTGAATGGCCCCGTGCTGCTCGACCGCCCGCCTCAGGGCCGCCGCGAGCGCTGCCGAGTCCCGATAGTCCACCGACAGCGGGTTGATTCCCGCCAGCCTCTCCGCGCTCCGGGCCACTACGCTTACGGTCGTGAACGAGCGGGCCAGCGCCAGAGTGGCCTCCCGGAGCATGCCCGTTCCACCGACGACGAGCGCGTGCATCTTTACCCCTCCTCTACCTGGGGAAGCGAAAAGCGGTACGGGGCCGCTGCTGACCACCCGATGCGCAGTCCGGCCCGCTGACGCCGCGAAGGGCGCACCTGTGACCATGTGCGTACGGACCCGGGCACCGGCCCGGGTCCACTGCTTGCGCTAGTACAGGTTGATGGTGCCGGGACCGTAAGACTCCAGCCGCCGCTTCACCGCCTGGAGGAACCGGCCGCAGACCAGGCCGTCCAGGATGCGGTGGTCCAGCGACAGGCAGATGTTCATCATCGACCGGATGGCGATGGCGTCGTTCTCCAGCACCACCGGAATCTTGGTGATCGCCTCGAAGGAGAGGATCGCTGCCTGCGGGTAGTTGATGATCGGCGCCGACATGAATGAGCCGAAGGCGCCGGTGTTGTTCACCGTGAACGTGCCGCCGGTCACGTCGTCGAGCGTCAGCTTCCCGGCCCGGGCCCTGGCCGCCAGGTCGGCGACGGCGTGGTTCAGGCCGGCGATGGAGAGCCGGTCGGCGTTCTTGATCACCGGCACCGCGAGCGCGTCCTCGGTGGCCACGGCGATGGAGATGTTGATCTCCTGCTTGATCACGATCTCGTCGCCGGCCCACTGCGAGTTGAGGATGGGGTACTCCTTGAGCGACTCCACGACCGCCTTGATGAAGAACGGCACGTAGGAGAGGCTGATCCCCTGCTCCCGCTTGAACTGCGGCCCCACCTGCTCCCGCAGCCGCACCAGGTTGGTGACGTCCACCTGCATCATCGTCCAGGCATGCGGCGCCTCGTGCTTCGACTGGACCATGCGGCCGGCGATGCGCCGGCGCACCGGGTCGACGGGGATCCGCCGGTCGCCGGGCCCCGCCTGCACCGGAGATGCGGCCACAACCGGCCCGGCGTGCACCGGGGCGCCGGTCGAGACCGGTCCGGGCTGAGCCGGGGCGGGGGCCGTACCGGAGGCCTGCGCAGGGGCAGGAACCGGGGCGGCGGCGGGTGCGGCCGGCGCCGCGGCAGCCGCGCCCCCGGCGGCGATGAACGCCTCCACGTCCTTGCGGGTGATGCGCCCGCCCAGGCCCGTGCCCTTCACCAGGCTCAGGTCGATGCCGTGCTCCTGGGCCAGCCGCATCACCGCCGGGCTGTACCGGCCGCGGGCAGCGGGCGCCGCACCTGCGGGGGCACCGCCCGGCTGACCACCAGTCGCAACCGCCGGGGCGCCGCCCACCACGCCCGCACGCGCCCCCGACGCGGCGGCACCTGCGGCAGCTCCGGCCCCGGAGGCCGCCGCACCGGCGGACGCCGCAGCAGCCACCGCGACAGGCTCCTCACCCGCGGCCTGCATCGTCGCGATGCGCACGCCCACCTGGACTGTGGTCCCCTCGGGCACGTCCAGCGTCAGGATCCGGCCGTCGGCGGGGGCCGGGATCTCGGCGTTCACCTTGTCGGTGATCACCTCGGCGATGGGCTGGTACTTCTTCACCTCGTGCCCCGGGGCCACGAGCCACCGGTTGATCGTCCCTTCCGTAACCGACTCGCCGAGCTGGGGCATCCTGATCTCCAACGCCGTTCCCCCCTCCCCCTAGAACTGCGCCAGCTGCCGCATGGCGGCCAGGCACTTCTCCGGCGACAGCATGTAGAACTTCTCCATGGGCCCGGCATACGGCATCGCGGGCACGTCGGGCCCGCAGAGCCGCTGGATCGGGGCGTCCAGGTCGAACAGGCACTCCTCGGCGATGAGCGCGGCCACCTCGGCGCCCACGCCGTGGGTCTTGGAGGCCTCGTGGGCGATCAGCACCTTGCCCGTCTTGCGGGCGGCCGCCACGATCGCCTCCCGGTCCAGCGGCAGCAGCGTGCGCAGGTCGAGCACCAGCGCCGAGTAGCCCTCCTTCTCCAGCTGCTCCGCCGCTTCCAGGCAGAAGTGGACGACCTTACCGTATGTGATCACCGTGATGTCGGTCCCATCCCGCTTCACGTCGGCCTTGCCGATGGGGATCACGTAGTCCTCCTCGGGCACCTCGCCCTTGATGGCCCGGTAGAGCCCCTTGTGCTCGAAGAAGAGCACCGGGTCGGGGTCGCGGATCGCCGCCGCCAGCAGGCCCTTGGCGTCGTACGGGGTGGACGGCACCACGACCTTCAGGCCCGCGGTGTTGGTGAAGTACTGCTCCACCGACTGCGAGTGGTAGAGCCCGCCGTGGACGCCGCCGCCGAAGGGCGCCCGGATCACCATCGGCACCGACCAGGCGCCGTTGGAGCGGTAGCGCATCTTCGCCGCCTCGGAGACGATCTGGTTCATCGCCGGGAAGATGAAGTCCGCGAACTGGATCTCGCAGACCGGCTTGGTGCCGTAGAGCGCCGCGCCGATGCCCACGCCCACGATGGCGGACTCGGTGAGCGGCGAGTCCTGCACCCGCTCGGGGCCGAACTCGTCGTAGAGCCCCAGGGTGGCGCCGAAGACACCGCCCTTCCGGCCCACGTCCTCACCGACGATCCACACGTCGGGGTCGCGCCGCATCTCGGCCCGCAGCGTCTCCCGCACCGCCTCGACCAGGTTCATCACCGCCATCGGCTCACCCCTCCTTGTACACGTGGCGCAGGGCCTCTTCGGGCTCCGCGTACGGCTGCGCCTCGGCCCAGTCGGTGGCGTCGTCGACCGCCGCCATCACCCTGCGCTCCAGCTCCTGCTCGCCGGCCTCGTCCAGCAGCCCGTGCTCCCGCAGGTAGTGGCGCGCCTTCACGATGGGGTCGCGCGCCTGCACGGCCGCGATCTCCTCGGGGTCGCGGTAGCGCCGCTGATCGTCGTCGGATGAGTGGGACGTGATGCGGATGCAGCGGGCCTCGATGAGCGTGGGCCCCTCCCCCCGGCGGGCCCGCTCGTGCGCGGCCTTGACCACCTCGTAGACCGCCAGCACGTCGGTGCCGTCCACCTCGATGCCCGGCATGCCGTAGCCCTGGCCGCGGGCGGCCACCGAGCCGCCGGCCACCTGCCGGGTGAGCGGCACCGAGATGGCGTACTCGTTGTTCTGGACCATGAAGATCACGGGCAGCTTGTGCACCCCGGCCCAGTTCAGCGCCTCGTGGAAGTCGCCCTGGTTGGACGAGCCCTCGCCGCAGGCGGTGTAGACCACCACGTCGTCCCCGCGCATCCGGGCCGCCTGGGCGATGCCCACCGCGTGGAGCATCTGGGTCGTAACAGGGCTCGAGCCGGACACGATGTTGAGCGCCCGGTGCCCCCAGTGCGAGGGCATCTGCTTGCCGCCGGACGCGGGGTCGGCCCCCCGGGCGAAGGCGCTCAGCATCACCTCCCGGGGCGTGACCCCCGCCACCAGGTTGATGCCCAGGTCGCGGTAGTACGGTGCGAACCAGTCCTGCCGCTTGCGGAAGGCGAAGGCCGCCCCCACCTGGGCCGCCTCCTGACCCTGCGGCGAAATCACGAACGGGATTCTGCCCCCCCGCTGCAAGAGCCAGAGCCGCTCATCCAGCCGGCGGGTCAGCAGCATGTAGTAGTACATCTCCACCATCTGGTCCCGCGTCAGGCCCAGCGCCTCGTGCCGGGCCGTGGTCGCCTCCATCATCGCTCTCCCCCTCCCCCTTCGTGTCAAGGTCATCTACATGTGGATCGCTCTGCCCTCCACCGCCAGCGCCGCCTCGCCGAAGATCTCGGAGAGCGTCGGGTGGGGGTGGATCACCTGGCCGACCTCCCAGGCGGAGGCGTTCAGCACCAGGGCGAGCCCCGCCTCGGAGATCAGGTTCGTGGCGTCGGGGCCGATCAGGTGCACCCCGAGGACGTCGCCTGTCCGGGCGTCGGCCACGACCTTGGCGAAGCCGTCCAGCGAGCCCTCCACCAGCGCCTTTCCGATGCCCCGCCAGGGGAACTTGCCGACCCGCACCTCGTAGCCCGCCTCCCGGGCCTGCGCCTCGGTGAGGCCGACGGCCGCCACCTCAGGCCGGGTGTAGACGCAGCGCGGCACCCGGCGCGGGTCGAAGGGCTCGGGCGAGTGCCCGGCGATGTGCTCCATGGCGATGATCCCCTGGTGCGAGGCCACGTGGGCCAGTCCCCCGCCGGCCACGTCGCCGATCGCGTAGAGCGCCGGGTCACCGGTGCGGCAGAAGCCGTCCACCTCGATGAAGCCGCCCTTCGTGTACGTAACCTTCTCCCGGTTCTCCAGCCCGAACCCTGAGGTCACCGGCTCCCGCCCGACGGCGATCAGCAGGGCCTCCGCCGCGTACTCCCGGACCTCGTCCCCGACCCGGGCCTGCAGCGTCACCCGGCCGTCCCGCACCTGCACCGACTCGGGCAGCACGGCCGCCCCCGTGACGATCTCGACCTTGCGGCGGCCCATCAGCTTATGCAGCTCGGCGGCCACCTCGTCATCCTCGGTGGGCAGGATGCGGTCCAGGAACTCCAGCACCGTCACCTTCACGCCGAAGTCGTGGTAGAGGCTGGCCCACTCCATGCCGATCACGCCGGCGCCGATGATGATCACCGACTCGGGCAGGGTCGGCCGGACCAGGGCCTCGTCGGAGGTCATCACGTGGGCGCCGTCGACGGGGATTCCCATCGTCTTGGGCCGCGACCCGGTGGCAATGACGACCTTGCCGTATTCCAGGAGCTCCTGCTGGTCGCCCACCATCACCGACACGAGGCCGTTGGGCGAGAAGATCGAGGGCGGGACCAGGGCTCCCGTGCCCTGGAACACCGTCACGCCGTTCTTCTTGAGCAGCCCCTGTACGCCCCTGTGCAGGTTGCTGACGATCTTCTCCTTGCGCGCGCGCACCCCGTCGAAGTTCAGGGCCACGCCCTCGGCCGTGATCCCGAACTCCCCGGACTGCCGCACGGCGTGCAGCATCTCCGCGCTCTTCAGGTAGGCCTTGGTGGGAATGCACCCCCGGTGCAGGCAGGTGCCGCCCACCTTGTCGCGCTCCACCAGGGCGACCTTCAGGCCCAGCTGCGCCCCGCGGATCGCCGCGACGTACCCGCCGGTACCGCCCCCGAGCACCACGACATCGTAGGTATGAGACATGGCTGGTGCCGCCTCCCTTCCCCGGACATCACCCGGCCGCCGGACATATGAGCCATTTGTACTACACTCTCTATGCAACTTTCGTGCCATATACCGTAGGACGAAAGAACGAGGCGCCGCTTTACGGCATCTGCATGATATTGCACTAGCCTGCAATAGAATGCAGGCATCCTGCTGCAACGCGGTCGGTCCCGGGTCGCCGGACCCCGAAAAATGCCCGTCAGTAGATAGAATTGCTTAATGTAACGAATCGGCATGATCGATTAGCACGATCTCACGGCCCATGCTATGGTGAGACTGTAGCACTTATTGACTACCGGGGCGGCAAGGCCCCGTGGCGGGAGGACTGAGGAAGCCGTGAAGGCCAAGGTGGCGATCAACGGCTTTGGGCGCATCGGCCGCATGGTCTGCCGGAGGCTGCTAACCCACCCTGATCTCGACGTGGCAGCCATTAACGCATCGTATGACGCCCGTACCCTGGCCCACCTGCTGAAGTACGACACGGTCCACGGCCGGCTGGACGCCCAGGTAACCGCGGGCGACGGCGAGATCCTGGTCGACGGGCGCCCCATCAGGCTGGTCGCCCAGCGGGATGCGGCCCTGCTCCCCTGGGAGGAGCTCGGCATCGACATCGTGATCGAGGCGACGGGCAAGTACAAGGAGCGGGAACGGGCCGCGCTGCACCTGCAGGCCGGCGCCCGGAAGGTCATCATCACCACGGCCACCAAGGATCCAGACGTCACCATCGTGATGGGCGTCAACGCAGACGCCTACTGCACCGACCGCCACCACGTGATCGCGGCGGCCTCCTGTACCACCAACTGCCTCGCCCCGGTGGCCAAGGTCCTGCACGAGGCCTTCGGCATCGAGAGCGGGCTGATGACCACGGTGCACGCCTACACCAACGACCAGAACATGCTGGATAACCCGCACCGCGACCTGCGCCGGGCGCGGTCGGCGACCGCCTCGATCATCCCCACCACCACCGGCGCGGCCCGCGCGGTGGCGCAGGTGCTGCCCGAGCTCAAGGGCCGCCTGAACGGCTTTGCGCTGCGCGTACCCACGCCGGACGTCTCGGTCGTCGACCTGGTCGCCCGCCTCGCCCGCCCGGCGGCGCGGGAGGAGATCAACCAGGCGCTGCGGGAGGCCTCCGAGGGCCCGCTCCGGGGGATCCTGGCGTACACCGAGGAGGAGCTGGTCTCGGTCGACTTCGTCGGCAATGACCACTCCGCCATCGTGGACGGCTCCCTGACCATGGTCGGCCCCGACAACGTCGCCAAGGTGGTCGCCTGGTACGACAACGAGTGGGGCTACTCGTGCCGGGTGGTCGACCTGGCCGCCATGGTCGCCCGCCAGCTCTCCGCCGCGCGGCCCGAGCAGGTCGCCGCGGACTAGACCGATCTCGCGCAGACTACCTCCGGGAGGTGATCTGCGTGAGCCAGGGCCAGCCGCCCCGGGGCCGGACAGGCCAGAAGGTCGAGGATCCGGGCACCTACAAGTGCGAGGACAACTCCCGGTGGACCTACAACGTCGGCGACGAGTTCCGGGAATGCCCCTCCACGGGGAAGCCCACCGTGTGGGAGAAGACCAGCGAACCGGACCACGCCGACAGCCGGTAGACAGAAACGGCGACCGCATGTGCCGAACCTCGGCACGTGCGGTCGCCCTCTTACTGTTGAGGTGGCTAGTAGCCCCGGTCGCGGTCCACCACGCCAACCAGGGGCTCGCCCCGCTCGAACCGCCCGAGGTTGGCGACGAAGTACTCCACCGCCTCCGCGGGGCGGGTGAGGCCGCTCAGGTGCGGCGTCACCGTGATGTTGGGCTCCGTCCAGAACGGGTGGTCCGGGGGCAGCGGCTCCTGCCTGAAGACGTCGAGGACGGCGTGGATGCGCCCGCTGCGCACCGCCCGCAGGATGGCGTCCTCGTCGATCGTCGCGCCGCGCCCCACGTTGATCAGCACCGCCCCCTCCTTCATCGCCTCGGGGTCGATGAGCCCGCGGCACTCGGGCGTGTCGGGCAAGGTGCTCACCAGGTAGTCGACGCCAGCCGTGAACGCGCGCACCTGGTCCGGCGTGAACAGCCGGTCCACGTGGGGCCGGTCCCCCGGGGTGCGGGCCAGGCCCCAGACCTCCATGCCGAATGCCTTCCCCCGGGCCGCCATGGCCAGGCCGATGGAGCCCACCCCGGCGATGCCCAGCCGTGCGCCGGCCAGCCGCCCGGCCATGAACGGCTTCCAGAGCCGGTCCGCCTGCTGGGCGTACTGCCGCTGCAGGCGCTGGGCGTGGGCCAGCATGTGGGCGAACACGTACTCGCTCATCGGAACGCCGAAGAGCCCCACCACCCGGGTGACGAGCACGGTATCCGGCAGCGGGGCGATCACCAGGTCCTCCACCCCCGCGCCCATCGCCTGCACCCAGCGCAGCCGCCGGGCCTCCCGGAAGAGGTCTGTGGGGAACCGCCAGCAGAAGATGATCTCGGCCTCGCCTACGGCGCGGGCCGCCTCCTCCCGGGACGTGCAAGGAAAGATCCGGTAGCCCGCCGAAGAAGGTAGTAAGCGGGCAAGCTGGTCCGCATAGGTACTGGCAGCGGCCTCGTTGTAGACCAGAATCACACGGGACATGCCATCCCCCCTCCTTTCACCGGGGCGGCTCAGCGCCCGGTGCGCGAGCGAAGCCGGTCGGAGGCGATGCCGATGCCCGTGCCCAGCGCGAGGACCACCGCCACCGTGATGGTGACGTACCGCCCTCCCGGGACCCAGGCGAACCAGGCGAACGGATCGTGACCCCGGACCGCCTCGATGCCCATGTAGGCCAGGAGCAGCAGAACCCAGAGCCCCAGCGTGATCAAAAAGCCAAGCGCACCCCCACGCATGCGCCACCCCTCCCTTCGCACACCGTTTTCGCCATCGTCCGGCCCCGCTCCTGTCGCCCCCCGGGACAGGGCGGACGCGGATAAGGGGGAAGACCTGTGCCCGATCCGCTGACGCTCCTGCTCATGACCCTCTTCGGCTACGTCGGCCTGCCCACGCTGCTGGCGCGGACGGGCTTCTCCCGCGCGCTGAAGGGGGCCCCGGCGGCCCTGCCGCAGGTGGCCCTGACCTTCGACGACGGGCCCGACCCCGTCTGGACCCCGCGCATCCTGGAGATCCTGGACCGCCACGGGGTGACGGCCACCTTCTTCATGCTGGGCAGCCAGGCGGAGGCGCACCCGGAGATCGTCCGGCAGGTGGCCGCCGCAGGCCATGAGGTGGGCGTGCACGGCTACCGCCACCAGATGCCGGCGCTGCTGGGGCTCAGGGCCACGCTGCAGGACGTCGGGGCGACGGTACAGGTGCTCACCTCGATCCTGGGGCACCGGCCCCGCTACTACCGCCCGCCCTGGGGGATCTTCAACCTCTGGACGGGCATCGCCGCCCGGCGCCACAACCTCATCCCCGTCGTCTGGTCGCTCTACGTCTCCGAGTGGTCCCGCAGGACCACGGCCCAGTCGATCTACGCGGATGCCATGCGCCACGCCCAGCCGGGCACCGTGCTGCTGCTGCACGACTGCGCCGGTCCCGGCTCACGCCGCGACGCCCCCGCCATCGTCGCCCGGGTCCTTCCCCGGCTGATCTCGGGGCTGCGGCGGAAGGGGTTGGAACTCGTCGGCCTCTCTCAGCTGCTGTCACCGGGAAACGGAGGGCTGCCCCATGATGCGGCGCCTGATCAGAGCGTGGGATCGCCTCGTCCGTAAGCTGCTGGCCATCCGCCCCGTGCGGGAGGGCGGCGTGCTGGGCTACAGCCTGCGCCGCTACCCCGGCCGCGGCCTGGAGACGGCCACCGGGGCGAGGCTCCGCCGGGGCGACCTCGTGCTGGAGCTGCACCTCGACAGCCGGCTGCTGGCGGAGTCCGCCGCCGGCGACACGGCGCACAAGCGCATCCTGCGCCTGCGGCGGATCCTGCTGGAGGACCTGAAGGCGCTGGCCCGGCAGGTGGAGGCGGATCCCCGCCTCGCCGCGGCGGCCGGGCTCTGGGGCCTCACCCTGCTCCACCGGGGCGTGGGCTTCCTGGGCTTCACCGTCGCCGAGCCCGATCCCGGCACGGGCGGCCGCCTGGCCACCTGGTACATGCGGCTGCTGCTCACGGCCTACCACCCGGAGGGTGAGGACCGGCTGCAGCACCGGGAGGAGGAGCTGATCGCCAGGGAGATCTTCCTGCCGATGGCCGAGTTCCGGGCGCGCTACGGGTCCAGGGCGCGGGGCGGGTAAGACGTGTGCGGCGACCTGGAGCGCCGCAGGTGAGAAAGAGAACGGGGCTGCCCGGGCGGAGAGATCCGCGGGGCAGCCCCTTGGGCGTTATGACAGGAGTGCGATCAGCACCGGGGCCAGGATGATCTTCGTCACCATCGCCACCGGGTAGACGGAGACGTACCCCACGTTGGGCAGGTCGTTCTGCGCCTCCTCGAGGGCGTAGCCCAGCGTGGCGGACTGGGTCTGCATCCCGGACAGCAGTCCCGTGAGAAGACCCATGGGGATCCGCAGCCAGCGGTACCCCACGTAGAGCATGGCCCAGGCGCAGAGGAAGGTGATGGCCCCGCTGGCGCCGAGGATGGCCCAGCCCCGGGCCTGGGTGAGCATGTGGGCGAACTCGTAACCGGAGCGCGTGCCGATCGCGGCCAGGAAGATCGTGAGCCCCAGCTGCCGGAGGAGCAGGTTGGCGCTGTAGGGCAGCACCCAGACCAGCGGGCCCGTGCGCTGCAGGAAGCCCAGGAGCAGGGCGACGATCAGGGGACCGCCGGCCAGCCCCAGGCGGATGGTGATGCCTCCGGGCAGGGGGATCGGCAGGAGCCCCACCCCGATGCCCGCCACCATCCCCAGGCCCAGGGTCGCCACGTCGATCTCCGAGACCGCCCGGAAGGAGTCGCCGAGGTAGTGGGCCACCTCGTCCATCCGCTCCCGCCGCGCGAGCACCCGCACCCGGTCGCCCAGCTCCAGCACCATGTCCGCGTGGGGCAGGAACTCCATGTCGCCGCGCCACACCCGCGAGACGATCACCCCGAACCGGTGAGTCAGCTCCAACTCCCGCAGGGTGCGGCCGGCCACGTCGGGGTTCGAGACGAAGACCTGCCGCGTGTCCACCTCGGAGCGGTCGAGGTCGGCCTCCTGGTCGCTGACGCAGCCGATGACCTGAGCGGCGCGCTCGAGCTCCTCCACGGTCCCCACGGCGGTCACCAGGTCGCCGAGCTCCAGCCGGCTGCCCCAGCTGGCCACCTCGGCGTGCTCCCCCCGCCGGATGCGTCCGAAGACCACCTTCAGCCGGTGGACCACCACCAGGTCGTGGACGCTGCGGCCGACAGCCTCCGGCCGGTCCACCCGCAGGGTCCAGGACGTGATCTCCTCCGGGACGCCGGGCATGTCCTTCAGCGACCGGGCCTCGGCGAGGTAGTCGATCCGGAAGAGCCGCCGGGCCAGGTAGATCGCCAGGATCATGCCGATGACGCTGACCGGGTACGCGATGGAGTAGCCGACCACCGGCTCGGTGATCTGCCCCGCCCCGCCGGAGCGGGACAGGTACTCCACCGCCGCAGCCAGCGCCGGCGTCGAGGTCAGCAGGCCGGCGAAGACGCCGGCCGTCTCGGCGGGGCTCATCTCCAACAGGTAGTGCGGGATCAGCAGCAGCAGCGCGGCCAGCAGGATGACGGCAGCGGCCAGCAGGCTGTAGACCAGCCCCTGGCCCCGGAAGGAGCGGAAGAAGCCGTGGCCGCTGCTGAGGCCGACGCAGTAGACGAAGAGCGCCAGTCCGAACTGGTAGACCAGCTCGGGCAGTTTCAGACTGGGGTCCAGGGCGCCGAAGGCCAGCCCGACGAAGAGGACGGCGGCGACCCCCAGCCGGACCCCGGCCACCTGGATGCGCCCCAGGGGAAAGCCGATGCCAGCGACGAGGAAGAGAAGGAGGAGCGGGTTGTCTTGCAGGATGCCTAGCATGCTCAGGGCAGCCTCCACAGGAGTACTCGGGCCCGAGGCCCACTCTTTAACTTAAACGCCCGCACACTTCCTCCTGTCTCACACCTGCCGCACTGTTCTGTCTCAGGCGGGACCTTGGACCGGCCCCCGGTTCCGGGCCTCGCCGACCGGGTCTACCCCAGCCCGGGCGGCCCCTCCACCTCCACCGGCCCGCCGTGCGGCACCACGCCCGGGATGTCCCCGACGGGCGGCAGCTCGGCCTGCAGCGCCTCCCACGCGGCCATGCCGCCCTCCAGGTACCGGGTCCGGAACCCCCGCGCTGCAGCGAGACTGGCGGCCCGGGCGCTGCGAACCCCGTCCTCGCACACGAACAGGGCCCCGTCCTGCGGGTCCGCGACCTCCAGCCAGGCCTCCAACTGGGACCACGGGATGTTCAGGCTGCCTGGCAGCGAGCTGCGGGCGAAGGCTTCGGGCTCCCGCAGGTCGACGATCTGCGGCGTCGGCCCCTCCACCACCAGGCGGCGCAGCTCCTCGGGCAGCAGCGCGGCCGGCCTGTCGGCCGACCCGGCCCTCCCCGGCGCGCGGATCCGGGGCCCGGCGACCGCCAGCCCCCACCCGCGCCGACCCGCCAGCCAGAGCGCAGCCAGGGCGGCCGGCGCCATCGCCAGCAGGTAGAGGTGGCCGGGGCGCACCCGCGCACCCAGCTCAGGCAGCACCAGCAGCCACAGCCCGGCCGCGGCGGCCCAGGTGCAGGCCAACGCCGCCCAGGCTAAACGCCGCGGGCTGAGCTCGCGCGCGACCACGCCGCCCCACCAGGCGGCGGGTACGGCCCCTCCCACCAGAGGCCCCGCCAGCCACAGGTTCAGCTGCCCGGTCAGCCCCTTGCCGGCGAGCCCGCCGGCCGCGCTCAGCAGCACGATGCCCACCACGGCGGTTTCGGCGACCCGGCGGGACCGCACGGTCCGGGCCACCAGCGGCTCCAGCAGGAAGCCGCCGGCCGCCCCCACGAGGCCCGCCATCATCCCGGTGCCCGCCGCGGCGGCGACGGCACCCCAGGACGGCCGGGGGCGCCGCACCCGCCTGTGCCGGGCGGGCCACCGGGGAACCAGCAGCAGCAGGGCCGCCAGGGTGGCGAACGCGGCGTAGAGCAAGAGCAGGGTACGCCCGGGGAGGCGGGCGGAGAGCAGCCCG
Organism: Symbiobacterium terraclitae; assembly: GCF_017874315.1. Lineage (NCBI taxonomy): Bacteria > Bacillati > Bacillota > Clostridia > Eubacteriales > Symbiobacteriaceae > Symbiobacterium > Symbiobacterium terraclitae. The sequence continues at coordinate 116,468 of NZ_JAGGLG010000010.1, forward strand.
CCGGCCAGTCCGGCCCCTGCGCCCACCAGGCCGGGCAGCAGCGCCGGCCGCAGGCCCGCCGCCCTCGGAAGGCCCCTGCTCCAGAGGGAGACGGCGGCCCACAGCAGCCCGTAGACCAGCGTGATCGACGCCACGTCGCGCATGGCGAAGCTCTTCATGCCAAGGGAGGCGGGCACGGTGAGCAGGAGGGGCGCCAGGACCACGGCTCCCCCCAGGCCCAGCAGGCCGGCCACGAACCCGCCGGCAATCCCGATCCCGATCAGAAGCGCCGTCTCCGTCATCGTCCCTTCCGGCCTCCCTCCCCCCTGACGAGTGCCATCTCCAGTCTAGTCTTTCCCGGAGGAGGGCAGGCTAGGCGGCGGGAGGTGAGGGCATGTCGGGAGAGACCCGCCGCGGCGGCGACGGTGGCCCGGGGACCGGGCCGGCGGATCCGCGTGCTTGGATCATCCGGCGGCTGGGCGGGGCGCGGGCGGCCTGCGATGGCGTGGTCCGCCTCTGGGAGGCGGCGGGCCGCCCGGGACGGCTGCACGTGCTGGACGTCGGCGCAGGCGGTTGCGAGGTGGGTCAGGTCCTGCTCCGCTGGGCGGACCGCGCCGGGGTGCGCATCGCCATCACGCGGCTGGAGCGGACCCCGGCGGCGTGCATACGCACGGCGCGCCGCTTCGCCGGGGATCCCCGGGTGTGCGTGCTGCAGGGCCACATGCAGCAACTCGAGCCCGCCTCGGCCGACGTCGTCACCGCAGCGCTGGTGCTGCGCCGCCTGCCGCCCCTCCAGATTCCCTGGACGCTCCTGCACTGGCGCGAGGCCGCCCGCATCGGCGTGGTCGCGGTCGACGTCTGCGGTCGCCCGGCCACCCGTCCCGGCGTGGTGGCGATCGACCTCCGCGGTCACGCCGTCCGGGCGGGCTGTCGTGACGAGGGCCTCGCCGAGCTGCGCAGCTACCCGGGCCTGGAGGGCCTGCGCTGGCGTCGCTCCTGGTTCTGGCGCCAGCTCACGCTCGGGGGTGACTCCGGCGGGGACGCCGCCCGCTTCGGCTGGCCGCTCCTGGAGCCCGCCACCTGACTGGCGGGCTGAACACCGCCGAACTCGCGATTGCCAGCGCTGCACGGTGGACCCGGGAGTTGGCCGGGCCGCGCGGGCCCAGGCAGCGACTCGCTGCAATCTCATGTAGGCCGCGCTGGCATCATGAACCTTTCGAATAGAGTAGGGGCTGGCCTTTCGGCCAACGCCCCCTCGTCAAACCGGACGTGCAGTTTTCCCGCATCCGGCTTCCGCCGGTCGTAGCCCTACA